>CAJOEQ010000175.1 GCA_905233515.1 uncultured Synergistales bacterium | reverse complement strand
GCTTATAATACTTCAAATGGAATGCTGGGACTTATAAGCATATCGACTCTTGATGAGGTCAGCGCGCCCGTTGTTCATTATACAAATGCCGGCAATGATTCTTTATTAGCTACATATGCAGATACTAGTTATGCTAATTTATTGCTTTTAAAACGCTCATATGATACAGCAAATTCACTCGGAGATAACGCGCTTATATTTAATACTTATGATATGACGACTCCGATTGATAATTTTATTTTAGAGGGCGTATATGACTCTGTAAAGGTCGGCTACTCATTTAACGGCAAAAGTGTTTTTGTTGCGTCTCAAGCTGGAAGCACTATAACTGAATATGACTCTAGCACATTTGCATATTTAAATAGCTGCTCGATTGATATTGAGGGCGTTGTTGAAGATATGCTTGTAGACCGCAATTATATTTATTTACTGATGACTGCAATAGAATCACCTGACGAGGGCGTTTTGCTTAGATTTGACGGTCAATTAACGTTTGACACTAAGACATTTGCTGTTATTGAACTTCCTGAAGGTTCAAAATGTATGACGACGCTGGGCAATTTGTACACAGGTATAGGGCATTCGACGGGAGTAATTGCTTTGAATAACAGGTCATTTGTAGACGTACTCACTACAACCGAGCCGGTAAAGGCCATTTGCATGGATTATAACACTGATAATTTCGGATGCTATTATATAACTCAAACGGAAAATAACGGAGTTTATACTAATTCATTATGGCATTTTAACGGGGTATCGTCTGAATTAATTAATACTCAACAGTCAAGTAATTCACATTGTCAATTAGTTTATGATTATGCAAATGGTATTATGTCAGCAATAATGGCCGAGAAAATTTTTATTTATTCGTCAACTGGAGATGCTTTGCTTGCTTCTTTTGACAGTGCGGCATTAGGCGGGATTCCTGAAAATATCGCTATAACTGAGATAGTAACGAGTAGTAATTATTCCAGCAAATCAAGCAGCGGCGGCTGTAACATAACAGGAGCGGGACTCGTTTTATTTATTCTTGCTGCGTTGAAATTCAAGAAAAGCTAATAATTTTTTAGGAGTGAAAAATTTTGAGTCTAGTTTTATTTAACGACTTAACACGAAAGAAAGAAGAATTTATACCCATTAAGCCCGGCCAAGTGAGTTTTTATTCATGCGGCCCGACTGTTTATGATTATTTTCACATAGGAAATGCAAGACCGTTTATAGTCTTTGATGTATTAAGGCGATGGCTTGAGCATGAGGGCTATAACGTGAAATTTGTGCAGAATTTTACGGACATTGACGACAAAATGATTCACCGTGCGCACAAAGAAAATATAACAGTTCAGGAACTCGCAGAGAGATTTATAAACGAGTACAACAAAGACGCGGACTCACTGGGAATCAAACGCCCTGACGTAGCACCCCGCGCAACTGAGCATATACAGGAAATAATTAATACTATTTCGCGAATAATAGCGAACGGCCACGCTTATGAATCAAATGGAGATGTTTATTTTGACGTAAAAAGCTGGCCGAAATACGGGACTCTATGCAAGCAAAATCTTGAAGACTTAGAATCAGGCGCAAGAGTCGAACCCGGCGAAAAAAAGCGCGATCCCTTAGACTTTGCACTCTGGAAAGCGGAGAAACCAGGCGAACCTTCATGGGAGAGTCCCTGGGGTAAAGGCCGACCCGGCTGGCATATTGAATGCTCGGCAATGTCATCTAAATATTTAGGTGAAAATATTGATATACACTCGGGCGGGGTTGATTTAATGTTCCCTCATCACGAGAATGAAGCCGCACAAAGTGAAGCCGCCTCAAACTCTGGAAAACCATTTGTAAATTATTGGCTGCATAACGGCTTTTTACTGATTGACAGTGAAAAAATGTCGAAATCTCTAGGGAATTTCATGACAGCAAGAGCAGCACTTGAGAAATATAACCCTCTTGCTTTGAGATTCTTTATGTTGAGCGCGCATTATAGAAGTCCGATAAATTTTACCCCCGAATCACTCGAACAGGCCGAATCAGGAGTCATGAGATTAAGAAATTGCCTCAGTGATTTAGATTTTGCCGCTGAAAACAGAGTAAATGACTCTAGCAATTTTGACGTGAAAGAATTTGACGCGAAATTAAAAGATTTTCACGCGAAATTTGCGGACTCAATGAACGACGATTTTAACACAGCAGCAGCAATCGGGATATTATTTGATGTCGTGCATTTAATTAATACTAGCTTGAAGGAAAATGAGACTCTGCCTTCTGAATTCTTTAAACTCGCGAAAAAATATTTACTTGAATACGATAATATTTTAGGAATTATCGGCGACGTTGAGTCAGACTCTGAGAGCGACGAAATAAACGCACTTATTCAAGAACGCACGCAGGCAAGGAAAGCGAAAAATTTTGCACGTTCAGACGAAATCAGGGATTTATTGAAATCTCGCGGGATTATCTTAGAAGATACGCCGCAGGGAACTAAATGGAAGCGAGAAATATAAATGAATCAATTTTCTTTGTTATTCACTAAAAGATTTATGCCGTTATTTATGACTCAATTTTTAGGAGCATTCAACGATAATTTTTTCAAGAGCGCGCTAATGATGTTAATTACTTACAAGTTAGGTGATGAGTCAGGACTTGATCCGCGTATACTTGTAAATGCAGCTGCGGGAATCTTTATATTGCCGTTTTTCGTGTTTGCTCCGACGGCTAGTGATTTAGCAGATAGGCTTGACAGGTCTGTATTAATGCGCTGGGTAAAATTTGCAGAAATTATAATAATGATTTGTGCGACTCTCGGCTTTGTTTTGCATAATTTATGGCTGTTAATAATAGTATTATTTGCTATGGGTGCGCAGTCAGCTTTTTTCAGTCCCGCGAAATATAGCATTTTGCCTCAGCACTTGGCCGAACATGAATTAATTGCAGGTAACGGCTTAATTCAAATGGGTACTTATTTAGCGATTTTAACGGGAACTATAGCGGGCGGATTATTAATTTTGCGTGAAAATGGTATTTATTTAGTCGGACTCGGAGCTGTCTTTATTGCATTTGCGGGCTGGCTGACGAGTTTATTTATTCCACCTACAAAGCCTATAGACTCGACTCGTAAAGTTTCATTCAGGTTAATATCTCGAACTTGTGAAATGTTCAAAGAAATTTGGCCGATGAGACAAGTATTTTGCTCAATGCTTGCTATTTCGTGGTTCTGGCTTGTAGGATCTGTATTTCTTGCTCAATTTCCGACTTATTCAAGATTAATTCTCGGAACTGATGAGAGTGTTGCTACAAGTTTTCTTGCGATATTTTCATGCGGTATAGGTTTTACGACAAAATATGTTCCTTCAGCTGCGTACGGGATTGCAATTGCGAGCGTTTTATTATGGTATGTGAGCGACCGTCCGCCGGTTGATTCAAGCGCACAAGTTATCGGAGCACTTGAATTTTTCTCGCGGCCTGAAAATTTCATGATTACAGCGTGTTTATTTATGATTGCTTTCTGCGGAGGGTTGTATATTGTGCCTCTTTACGCTGTAATGCAGAATAGAGCACCCGAGTCAAAAGTTTCAAGTGTAATAGCCTGTTCAAATATAAGTGATTCTATTTTTATGGCACTTGCTGCAGTGGGAGCGAGTATCTTAATAAGCTCAGGAATAACAATCCCGCAATTATTCTTGACTATGGGCCCGACTACTTTTATTGTTGGCTTATTAGTAGGAATGATTTAATTTAATAAAATACTCCCTGATTCAAAACGAGTCGGGGAATTTTTTTTGTGCTAAAATGTGCGAAAAAGTAAAAATTTTTCCAGGAGCAAATTATTATATGCTAGAAATCTTTAAATCAATACCAGCGGGCGGGACTGTTTTTAATTGCATTGCTGTATTAATCGGCGGGCTTATCGGCTTATTTGCGGGGCGGTTCATTCCGGACAAAACAAGAGATACAATTTTTAACTGTA
>CAJOEQ010000174.1 GCA_905233515.1 uncultured Synergistales bacterium | reverse complement strand
TAAAAAAAAGTAGCCTTCAAATTCCCCGACTCTGCATAAATCGCAAAAAATTTCTTCACGAGCTAAATTAAACGCTGGATTATTGCTCATTATTCCCCGTCCGGTGCGTCAGGGCGCATGATTCTTATAGTCTCATCTTGAAACCAGTCATAGAGAGTGCGTTTTTGTTCACGCTGATTGCGTAATCTCTCAATGCTTGAGCCGAGTATATAAACGGGATTAACCGGATCAATTAAATCATGTCCCCATTTTCGCAGAGTCTGAGTCAAATTTTCTAGTTCGCTTTCTGTATCAGTGATAAAAGCTAATAAAATCCAATCTTCGTTTTCGTCGTGATCTATATCAAACCAGCCGGGTAAAAAAATTCTGCGCTGTTCAGTCAAGAAAATATGCAGCTTCCCTATAAATGGCAGTAAATTTTTATAGTCTCCTGAAACTTTCTGCACGAATAATCTATCAGCATCAAGAAATTTATATTTGTCGCTCTCTAATTGAGGGTAATTTTTATAGTGATTGAAATCTGCCCGCGCTCTCAAAACAAAATCAACGCATAAATTTCCGTAATGCAAATTATTAACTCGCGCCCATTCGTCGAGACTCTTTTGTCCGGGAGCTTGAATTTTTCTAGCAGAGACTCCGAAATTTGGGAAGTCAGCAAGAAATTTTTTTATCTCAGGAGAATCCGGCCAAGTAGCTTTTACTCGTTCACCGTCAAAAATAAAATATTTATCGTCATCAAGACACGGCATAATTTGAAAATTTTCGCGGGTTGTGATTTCCTTAATTCCCCAGTCAGTTAAGAAGGCTTTATCCATTAATTGAGTCATAATATTTAAATCAAGCATTTCACGAGCTTTTGACTCATTTATTATAATTTCTCCGGGCGGTGTTATAGGCAAATATAAATCTTCTGCGGCCTGTTCACGAGTCTTTATGCCCTTTTCTGTCAGCATATAAATATTATCAATTTGATTCAAATCGCCTGACTCACACAAAAATTTTAAGCCGTCGGGATTTTCTCCAGCAAGTTTTATAGTTTCTTCATTCCAGCACGGCAATTCTTGAGTGAACAACAATAATAAATTTTCCATGACTATAATTATAATAAAAAGGGAAGCCGTGAAAGACTCCCCCGTGAAAATTTTGCGTTAAATCTCGTCGGCTGATTTGATTTCTTTGACTTCAGAAACAACGCCCTTTTTAAGTGTAGCAAGTGCCGGCAATTTACCAGTGAGTCCTAATTTTTCCGTCATTCGCGCATTTCTGTAGCCGTCAATAACGGGAATCTTGACTCCTTTTGCCTTTGCTGCATTCTCGATTGAATTTGAGAGTTTTACTTGAGACTCGTCAATGCTTGAATAGAAAAACGCTTTTACTTCTTCAGGCTCTAACAACGTAGCTTTTAAGTGCAATTGCTCATTAATATACGACGATGCGGCCATAGCTGCGACTGCTCCATCTGCTGCTGCTGTGATGACTTGACGTAAATATTTGCTTCTGACATCGCCCGCCGCAAAAATTCCTTCTATTGAAGTCTCCATGTGATCATTTGTGATAATCCATCCGCCGCGTTCAGCTTTAACGAGTCCCCGCACGCACTGATCATCAGGCTCTTGACCCACGAACATGAACACGCCTGATACAGGAAGATTTGAGATTTCGCCGGTTTTCACATTTTTGAGTACGAGATTTTCGACCATTCCATCGCCCTCAATTTTTTCTACAACGGTATTATAAACGGGTTCAATTTTAGGATTTGCGAGTGCCTGAGCGATTGCCGCCCTGTCTGCTCTAAATTCGTCGCGCCTGTGAATGATATAGACTTTTGACGCAAATTTTGTGAGATAACCGCCTTCTTCAACTGCTGTATTTCCGCCTCCGACTACTGCGACCTCTAAATCTTCAAAGAATGCACCGTCACAGACTGCGCAGAAACTCACGCCCTGCCCTATGTGTTCAGCTTCACCCTCACAGCCTAGTCTCTTAAAATGAGCACCGGTTGCAACAATAACAGCTTCAGCCTCGATCTCGTTTGCTTGGCCGCTTTTGTGAGTGATAATAATTTTCTTGTCGCCTCGTAGTTCGACTTTGCTGTCATCTACCATGCGAATTTCAGTGTTAAATTTCAGCGCGTGATTCTTTAACAAATCGCCTAATTCCGGGCCAGTTGCATGAGCTACACCGGGGTAATTTTCGATCTCGTCGGTAATATTAATTTGTCCGCCCGTTGCTGCTTTCTCAAGGACTAAGACATCAAGACCAGCACGACGACCATAAATAGCCGCGCTCATACCTGCAGGGCCTGCTCCGATGATTACTAGTTCGTGTTTTTCCATGTTAAATAAATACTTCCTTTCTTGAAATTATAAATTTATTTTTCCTGTACCTGCTTTGAATTCGCCGATAATTTGAGCGTGTTCAAAACCGATATTTTTAACGTGATTCAATAATTCATTTGCTTTGTCGTTACTCACTGCGAGCAATAACCCGCCTGAAGTCTGAGCATCAAATATTAAATCTAAATCAGAGCGCTTTATATTATCTGAGGCATTAATAAATTTCTCAAAAGCTGCCTGATTTCTATATGCACCTTCAGGAACGAGTCCCATATCTGCAAGTTCTCTTACTCCTGAAATCGCCGGCAATTTTTCAGCAAATAAATTACAGTCAAGATTATTGCTTATCATGTCCGACAAATGCCCTGCGAGTCCGAATCCTGTAACGTCCGTTGCTGCGTGAATGCTTGAGTGTAAATCATCGCTCAAATTTAATATATTTAATTTTTTCATGCTTGACTCGGCCTCAATGCGGGTTAATTCATTCTCTATCATGCCGGCTTTTATTGCAGTTATAGCGATTCCAGTGCCTAGCTGCTTAGTTAATATTAATTTATCGCCGGGATTTGCTCCGACTGTGCGCCATAATTTATTTTTCTCGACTTCTCCATAAACAACAAGGCCGTATTTAGGCTCATCATCTTGAACACTATGACCGCCCACTAAGAAAGCATTTGCCGCCCTTACACGTTCAAAGCCTCCTTCTAAAATTTTTGATAAAATTTCAAGCTCTAAATATTTAGTCGGGAAGCAAACGACATTTAACGCGACAATAGGACGACCGCCCATAGCAAAAATATCACTGATTGAATTTGCCGCCGCAATTTGTCCCCATGTGAAAGCGTCATCTACAACAGGTGTAATAAAATCTATTGTCAGAATGCCGAGCCGATTCGAATCAAGCTCAAAAACTGCCGCGTCCTCGCTGCCGTCCCATGATGCAAGAATTCTATCACCGTAAATTCTGGGAATACCTGACAAAACTTTTTGAAGATCCGCCGGACCTATTTTT
>CAJOEQ010000173.1 GCA_905233515.1 uncultured Synergistales bacterium | reverse complement strand
TATATAACATGGAATAATTTCGGGCAAAAAGTTCTAGGCGGTTATTCTGTAAATGAACTTCTCGCAAAAATTCCCGGCTCTATTAGAATAGATGAGCGGCCTTTAACTGCTCCTGACAACTGCATAATTATATGGGGCAATAAATAATAATAAATCCCGGCCATTTTTCATTCATGACCGGGACAAAAATTTTTATTCAAGTATTGCGCCTTTGTCAGCACTTGTTACGAGTTTCGCATAACGAGCAAGATAACCCGTTTTGATTCTAGGCTCATTCGGAGTCCAGTTTTCGCGGCGTTTTGCTAATTCCTCATCAGAGACTTTCAAGTTAATACTATAATTATTTATGTCAATCGAAATAATATCGCCGTCATGAACGAGTCCTATATTTCCGCCTGAAGCTGCTTCAGGTGAAACATGGCCGATACTTGCTCCCCGTGTAGCTCCTGAAAATCTGCCGTCAGTTATCAGTGCGACGCTCTTATCGAGGCCCATTCCGCAAATTGCGCTGGTAGGATTCAACATTTCGCGCATTCCCGGCCCTCCCTTTGGACCTTCATAGCGAATAACTACGACATCACCGGGCTTAATTACTTGGCCTGAATAAATTGCCTTGATAGCGTCATCTTCAGAGTCAAAAACTTTCGCGGGGCCTTCATGTTTCATCATTTCAGGAGCAACAGCAGATCTCTTGACAACACAGCCGTCCGGAGCAAGATTACCTTTTAATACGGCGATCCCTCCGTTTTGTGAATAAGGATTCTCAATCGGGCGAATTATATTCGTGTCTAAATTTTCAACGTCTGAAATATTTTCCGCGATTGTCTTACCAGTTGCAGTTAATAGACTCGTGTCAATTAAATTTTTCTTAGCAAGTTCCTTCATGACAGCATAGACTCCGCCTGCTCTGTCTAAATCTTCCATGAAAGTATCTCCCGCCGGTGCTAAGTGGCATAAATTCGGGGTGCGCTCGCTGATTTCGTTTGCATGACTCAAATTTATATTTACTCCGGCTTCATGAGCTATAGCAGGTAAATGCAGCATTGTATTTGTCGAACAACCTAAAGCCATATCTACAGCCTCAGCGTTATCAAATGCCTTAGCTGTCATAATATCGCGCGGACAAATATTTTTCTCGACAAGCTCCATTATCTTCATGCCGGTTAATTTAGCGAGTCTTATTCTTGCAGAGTAAGGCGCGGGGATTGTTCCGTTGCCTCGTAAAGACATGCCGATTGCTTCAGTAAGACAATTCATTGAATTAGCCGTATACATTCCTGAACATGACCCGCAGGAAGGGCAGGCATTTTCTGTGTAGTCATTGACTCCTGACTCGTCAATCTTCCCAGCGTGATAAGCTCCTACAGCCTCAAACATATGACTCAAACAAGTTCGCCGGCCATCCTTCAAATGTCCTGCTAACATGGGCCCGCCTGCACAAAAAATTGTGGGAATATTGACTCTTGCAGCAGCCATTAATAAGCCCGGTACGTTCTTATCGCAGTTAGGAATCATGACAAGCCCGTCAAATTGATGTGCTATAGTCATTGCTTCAGTCGAGTCAGCTACTAAATCACGCGAGACAAGAGAATATTTCATGCCTACATGTCCCATCGCGATTCCATCACAGACAGCAATTGCCGGGAACATTATAGGCGTGCCTCCTGCTGCTCTGATTCCTGCTTTGACGGCCTCAGCAATTTTATCTAAATGCATATGACCCGGCACGATCTCACTAAATGAACTAACGACTCCGATTATAGGGCGTGAGATTTCTTCTTTAGTGAGTCCCAGCGCATAAAGTAAACTTACATTCGGAGTCCTCTCAACGCCTAATTTAATATTATCACTTCGATACGTCGTCAAGTGATGCTCCATCCTTCCATAACATTTGCTCGCGTAATTCTTTGCCGATTACTTCCATAGGGTGTTTAGCTAATTGATCTCGCTTTGAGTTAAAGAAGGTGCGGCCATTCTTATTTTCAGCGATCCAACGTCCCGCAAAAGTCCCGTCTTGAATATCAGCTAAAACCTTTCGCATGTTAGCTTTTACTTTATCATGAGGTAGAACGCGAGGGCCTGAAACATATTCGCCGAATTCCGCAGTGTCAGAGATTGAATAATTCATTGCAGCGACTCCGCCCCTGTTCACTAAGTCAATAATTAATTTCATTTCGTGAATGCATTCAAAATAGGCGTTAACGGGATCATAACCGGCCTCACAAAGGACTTCAAAGCCGCACTGCATTAAATCAACGACTCCGCCGCATAAAACAGTCTGTTCACCGAATAAATCCGTCTCTGTTTCCTGCTGCATAGTTGTCTCAAGAACTCCAGCCCGCGCGCCGCCGATTCCTGCAATATAAGCAAGTGCAATATCTAAACACTTCCCTGAAGCGTCCTGCTCAACAGCAACGAGACAAGGGACTCCCTTACCTGCAACGTATTGACTTCTTACTGTGTGGCCGGGGCCTTTAGGTGCTGCCATGAAGACATCGACTCCCTTGGGCGCGACTATTTGCTTGTAACGAATATTAAACCCGTGAGCAAATGCGATAGTTTTTCCTTCAGTTAAGTACGGTGCTATTTCAGTGCGATACATGTCGGCTTGCTTTTCGTCATTGATTAGAATCATAATAATATCTGCTGCCTTAGTGCATTCGCTGACAGTCATAACAGTAAAGCCGTCTTTTTCTGCGATTGGCCAAGACTTCCCGCCCTTGTAGAGTCCTACAATTACATCACAGCCAGAATCGCGCAAATTCATAGCGTGTGCATGACCCTGTGAGCCGTAACCGATAATAGCAATTTTTTTGCCTGTTAATTTGCCTAAGTCGCAGTCTTTCTCGTAATAAACTCGTGCCATAAAAAAATTACTCCTTTATAATAAATATCTACGTGAAAAATTTTAGAATATTTTAGCAAAAAAAATCTAATTTCACGCTATAATTTCAAACATGTATGAAATTGACGAGATAAAAAATTTATTTATTTGCGGAGATGCTCTTCAGGAAATGCAAAAGATTCCTGATAAGAGTATTGATTTAGTCATTACTTCACCGCCGTATAACTTGAAAAACTCAACGGGCAACGGCCTCAAAAATGGCAATTGCGGAAAATGGGCTAATGCTGCACTGATAAAAGGTTATTCTACTTACGATGATAATATGCCGTATAATGAATACGTGAAATGGCAGCGTGAATGTTTGAGCGAGATGATGCGTCTAATAAATGACGACGGAGCAATTTTTTATAATCATAAATGGCGTGTACAAAATGGGCTTCTTCAAGATAGGCGCGAAATAATTGAGGGATTCCCTGTCAGGCAAATAATAATCTGGCGGAGAAAAGGCGGAA
>CAJOEQ010000172.1 GCA_905233515.1 uncultured Synergistales bacterium | reverse complement strand
AATTATTTTTTTTACGCTTGAATTTCCGCCGAACCATCCCAGTGCGTAGTCAACTGCTTTATTGCCGCTATTGTCTTTTATGTCAATATCTGCGCCGGCATTTAAGAGTGATTCTACTACTTCAGGCGTGTTATATGCTGCTGCGTACATTAATGCTGTTGCTCCGTTGTTGTCTCCATAATTTATAATAAATTTCTCTTGTTTAATCGTGTCAAGTAAATTTTTCATGATATTTTGATTTTTGCAGTATTGAGCAGCGTACATTAAAGCATTCTTGCCGTCTTTATCTCGAGTATATATTTTTGTGCCGGGATAATTTGCAAGAGTTTTTATAAAATCAGGATCCTGATCTTCAAATTTAAGTGCAGACATTAAAATTGTCTCGTTATTCTTGCTGCTGTCAGGGTAATTAATATCTGCTCCGGCATCGGCAAGTGCTGTAATTACTCCCAGTTTTAAGCCTGTATTTTTTGTGGTGATTAGTGCTTGATTTAGAGTCTCTTTGCTAAATTGTTTATTATTAAGTATTACACGCAAAATTTCGGGATCATTTCTCTTCATTGCATAGTGTAAAATTTTCTCGTTTATGTATGCTCCCTTGTCGATTAAGAATTTTACTACTTCTGGAGTATTGCCTGCGATTGCGTAAGTTAGTGCAGTATCAGCGTCATAATCTTTCGCGTTAATTTGTTCGCCCGTATCGAGTAACCTTTGAATTTCCTGCACTGAGTCATTATATGCGGCCTCCATTAATGCCGTCATTGATTGAGCGCGCCTGCGTTTTGTTTCGTCGCTGACTTTTTCGCCGTCCTTCCAGCCTTGATAAAGTTGATATACGTCAACAGCCATTTTCCCTATCTCAGCTATAGTAGCAATATCAATAAAAGAATAAGCAGGCTGACCACTTGAGAATATAAACAAAATTGCACAAAACAATAAAAATTTTTCCTTCATTATAAATAAATCCCTCCATAAAAAATAACAAACTGAAAATCTTATGAAAATTGAGCAAAACATAATTTTATGAATATATTGTATAATATATCGAAAATTTTTACATTTTACGATTTGAAATTTTATTAATATTTTTATGAAGGAGAGTGTAATTTTTCCATGCAAGGCATAATGGATCAAATTATGTATTATAACGGGATAGTAAACAGCTTTGTCTGGGGTGCGCCCGTTTTAATCTTACTTGTTGGAACAGGTGTTTATTTAACGCTTTTGCTAGGTCTACCTCAATTCCGTTATTTTTTCGCGGCATTGTCAGAAGTCTTCAGTTTCAGGAAAAAATCCGGTGAAGATAAATCAATCTCATCATTTGCGGCAATGGCTACGGCGATGGCTGCAACAGTCGGAACAGGTAACGTCGCGGGAGTTGCTACTGCTTTACACTTAGGCGGCCCGGGCGCGATGGTCTGGATGTTGATTTCTGCAATTTTCGGAATGTGTACGAAATTCTCAGAAGTTACTCTTGCTGTGCATTACAGACAGAAGGATGCTCACGGAGACTGGCGCGGAGGCACTATGTATATACTTGATAAGGGCGTTCGTGAAGTCATGGGAGGCGGATTCGGCACATTTGTCGGCAAATTATTAGCGATTTTGTTTGCTTTATTCGCATTCTTGGCCTCGTTTGGAATCGGTGCGGCAACTCAGGCAAATTCAGCGGCTGAAGCTATCTCAATGGGCTGGGGAATAGATCACCTTTATACGGGAATCGTCATGGCCGTTCTTGTTGCGCTTGTCATAATCGGCGGTTTGAAGAGTCTTTCAACTGTTACTACTTTAATAGTTCCCTTTATGGCCATTTTCTATATTGCCGGTTCAGTCTTTGTGCTTGTTACAAATTCTGAAGCAATCCCCGGCGCGATTTCTAATGCACTTCACTTAGCATTCAATAATCCTGCTGAGACTTTACCGGGAGCTTTGGCCGGCTGGTGCGTAAAAGAGGCAGTGCAGAGAGGTATCGCAAGAGGCGTTTTCTCAAATGAAGCTGGTATGGGATCTGCTCCTATGGTACACGCTACAGCAAGTGTCGAACACCCAGTACAGCAGGGCTTTTACGGAATATTTGAAGTCTTCATGGATACAATAGTAATTTGTATGATGACAGCACTTGTTATTATGTCAACGGGGACTCTCACAGGTTCACCGGATTTAACGGGCGCGCAATTAACGTTAAAAGCATTTGAGTCAGCACTCGGAGCTCCCGGCAAATATATTTTATCAGTGGGCTTGTTATTATTTGCGTTCACTACGATTTTAGGCTGGTACTGGTACGCAGAGACGGCAGTAACTTATTTATTCGGCGTATGGTGCAAACCTATCATGAAAATTTTATGGATCGCTATGGTCTTAGTAGGTGCGGCAGGAGCTCAATTTATCGGTGCAGAAGGAAATCAATTCTTGAATAATATCTGGGACATTTCCGACACGTTAAACGGCTTGATGGCATTGCCGAACTTGATAGGCTTGCTAATTCTTTCAGTAACGTTAAAACGCATTGTCGACGACTACGAAGAAAAATTTGGAGTGCCAGATGATAAATTCTTGACTACTTCACATAAAGTCTTAATCGCAAAGGCTGAATATATGATTATCGGCGTAATCGGAGTAGTTGCAAGCATGGTAGCATTCTTTGGACATGCAAATATTTTCGGAACTATAGCAATTTTACTCGGACTTCTTTCAGCTTATAAGCGTCAAACTTTATTAGGCTTTATCTCTGTAGTACTCGGTATTGTAGCAGTTGCACTATAAGATTTAAAAAATTTCTTGGCCTCCTGATTTTGTGTCGGGAGGTCTTTTTTTGTGTAATTATTCAAGTGGCAATCTTACTTAATCATTCATATTAAATCTATGTTAATATTATCTCGTGAATCATAAATTATAAAAATTTTAGTGAAGGGAGAAATTTTTTCATGGCACTATTAAATTATGACGTGCTGGCCAAGTCAGGCTACAAGGGCTATATTTTGCGTGACGCTCCTGAAAAGATTATGCAATTCGGAGAAGGTAATTTCTTGCGCGCATTCGTTGATTATTTCTTTGACGTTGCGAACGAGAAAGCTAATTTTAACGGGAAGGCCGTATTAGTTCAGCCAATAGCCTCGGGACTCTCTGACATGATTAATAATCAAGAGGGACTCTACACTCTTTATTTACGAGGCAGCGAAAAAGGTCAAAAAATTGACAATAAGCGCGTAATTTCTTCATGCAGCCGAGCTCTTAACCCCTATGCACCCGACGGATGGACAAAAGTTTTAGAACTCGCAAAGAGTCCTGATCTTGAAATCGTAGTCAGCAATACAACAGAAGCCGGGATCGTTTACGATGACGCTTGCAAATTTGATGATGTCCCGCCGTCGAGCT
>CAJOEQ010000171.1 GCA_905233515.1 uncultured Synergistales bacterium | reverse complement strand
AAAACATTTGCACTGTAAACGGGAATTTTGCCGCCTGTGATTAATTCTGAATTCAAGACTCTTTTGCCGATTGATAAATTAAATGCGCGTTTATTCTCAAGATTAAAACGTGTTGTCTTAGGCATTGAGTCAAGCTCACGGAATAAAGACTCAATTTTTGCCCGGCTGTCATTAATTATCTTGAGTGCCTGAGTTTCTTGCGAGTCTACTTCTTCACACTCTTTGACGATTTCAGATTGTATATTTATAGGAGGCAGGGGGATATTTAACGAGTAAACATCTTCACGATTAATACATGGGACGCTCATTTTATTATTAAGTACAGAAAAATTCATGTGTTGGAATATATAATATATATATCGCAAAATTACATTCTTGTTATCAATGAGTCTGACATGGTATGTAGTATCAATAGGCCAACAATCTTCCTCTTCCCACGTAATAGCTCCCGCGCTGCCTGTTCGTCCTACAATGATTACAGGGCCATTAACCCATGATTTATTATGAGTTCCAATTCTGCCGTTTGAGCCTAACACGGGTATTTTTCCGTCTATTCTCTGCGATGCTGTTAAAGCCTTCCCATATTCAAGAGTCATAATTTTCCCGATTTCTATCATCTCATATTTACTCTTGATTTCTATTTTATTCTTAGGTTTCAAGTTGATTGATTTGTTAAAGCTCACTCGTGAAAATTCTAACATCTCACACGTTTTAACGACTCTTGAAAATCTCGCGTTATCCTGAGTCATTATAATTTCTTGATCGTCATTAAATGACTGTCTCACCAAATGCGCAAGTGTTCCCGCTGCTTCACGGTCTGACTCGTTGTATAATTTGCCGCCTCTTACAAAAATTTTTATGCCCTCGCCGCCCTTCCTGTTGCTCCAGTCGTAGCCTAAAAACTCTTTTTGCCCTGCGTTATCAGTCGGAGCTGTTATTATCAGAGTGCGATTATTATATGTCAGTCCGTAATAAAAAATTTTCTCGCGTTCGATTTTCTTTGCCCAGTCGTAAAAATTTCGTGCGTTAAATTCCTGCTTGGCCTTGAATGAGTCAAAATATTCTCTGAAATAATCAGGCAATGAGTCAAATTTCAAAGTCTCATTTATGAATTCTTCCCAGTCTGAAAATTTCAAGCCCTGCAAATCAAGATAACCCGACAAAATAAAATTATCTTCCAAGTCATCGAGATTTCTTGTTTCAAAAATTGCGTCAATGCTGTCATAAACTAGTTTAAATCTTGCTGGAGGCTCTATAAACTTTTCAAGAAACATTATAACCGTGTTAGTGCCAGTTGCGCCGAAAGTTTTGCTGCCTAATTTGACTATTGCGCGGATCTTGAAATTTTTTAGAATCTCTTCACGTGCTGCAATATAACTCGCTGAGTCATTGCTTAATATGCTGGACGGCAAAATCACAGCTGCTATTCCGCCTGATTTCAATAATTGAGTGATTCGTTCGATAAATAATACTTCAATTTCTGAGCCGTTATTGCTGATTGAGTCAAGTAATGCGAAATCATTTTGCTTTAACTGTAAATACTGCTTAAAACTTGCTACAGAATAGGGAGGATTCGCAGTTAATATATTAAATGAGTCCGGCTTTATTTGCTCGTTATTGTCGAGTCCATCACCGAAAATTATATTGCCCTCGCCTGCTCCATTCATGAATAATGAAACTTTTGAGACTCGAGCGAGCCTGTAATCCTTCTCAATTCCGAAAATAGAATCACGAACCCAGTTATTATTATTTCTGGGAATGAAATAATTTATAGCTTCTACAGCGTCAATCAGAAAATGACCCGCCCCGCAAGCATAATCTATAACACGAGGCCAAGTGTCAAATTTTTCCAATGGAAGGCAGTCCCATATAAAACGAGTTAAAGGCATAGGCGTGAAAAATTGCCCCTCATTCTGCTTAAAGCCTTTATCAAGTAATTGTTCAAATAAATCGCCCAGTAATTGACTTTTTTTATCATGAACGATTCTATATTTCTGAAATAATTGCACGACTTCAACTAAAATTTTCCCGTTCTTGTAAAATAATTCTTCGTTGTGAACGTCAATAAATGCAAATTTTTTATCTCGATAATACTTTAGAGCGTGAATAGCATAATTTAAGCTATCTATTAATCCCTTGCGTTTTTGACCTGTATATTGAATTACAAAATCTCTCGCAAAATTATCAGATACATATTCCATATCACAAAATTCAAATTTCTTTGAGGCAGTTGATAACAAATATAGTAATCTATCATATAAAATTTCTATGGTGTCGGTCTTCTCTATATATTGAAATCGTAACATATCATCTTCGTTAGTCGTTATCTCATCTTCAATTTTACACATGAAGAGCGATATTACAATATTGAATGCATTTTCTTTACTAGAGACGTTATTATGCCGTAAAATTTCCTCGAACTTGTTTATAATTCTGTCGTCTTCACTTATGGGCGTTAAATCCCGCTTTCTTAACGGAGGGACTCCGATATTATATGCTGTTGAAGAGTCCGAAAAAATTATATCGTCGTGAAACTCTAAATTATAAGTATCCCGCCAAGTCTCAAATTTTTCTCGTGCAGTGTGAGAATTCTTGTATAGTTTCGTGCTGTCATCGTGAATTAATAATAAATTTTTATCATCAGTACAATTAATCGCCGGAGATTTATAAATAATTTTGCCGTCTTTCATGTCTGACGCGTATAAAATAAGCCATTTTGCCGAAATTTCTTGCTGCCAATAAGAAAATAACTGCCCGCCGTCGGTCTTCATGTCGTTGAGTGCTTTGTCAAATTCCCGCCCCCATGTCTTGCACTCGATAATCATTAAGACCTCATCAGAATTATTCTTATTATATACGCATATATCAGCGCGCCCGCTCTTTTGAGTCCTACCAAGCGGCCAAGATTTCTCAAGCTCTATATCTTCAGGAAGCCAGCCTTTTTTTAGCAATTTATAAACGCACTCGAACACTACAAAATTTTCATTTGCGCTGAATGAGTTATTATGTTCACGGCCTTTTATCTGCTCAGGATAAATTAATTTCTGATTCGTGAAATCTGCTGTGAGTCTACACGTTTTAAATTTATACGTAAAAATAGACTCGCACAAATCAGGCACAAAATTTAATTTTTTGAGCAATTCCCTAAAATTTTCAAGTGTAATCATGAAATAATAATAACATGTCAGGCAAAAATTTTATCTAGTAATATAATAATAAATAAATCTTTAACGGAGGAGAGAAAATTTTTATATGCCCCCTGAAATTGAACTTGATAACGAATTTGAATATTATGACCCTGACGAATTTCACCGTGAAGTAGTTTATCATGATGTATATTCGCCTGAAGCCTTTAATCGTAAAGACGCAAGAGAAGCCGACCG
>CAJOEQ010000170.1 GCA_905233515.1 uncultured Synergistales bacterium | reverse complement strand
TACACAGTGAGGGCGTTACGATTATAATAGTTACTCATGATCCTGAAGTCGGAGATGTCGCACAAAGGAAAATAATTCTCGAACACGGGAGAATTATAGATGATATTGATCAGTCGGCAACTTTCGGGGAGGCTTTAAAGCTAAGGAGGAAATAAAATCAGTTATGCGCCTAACAAATTATATAATTGCTCGCAGAAATATAACCCGCCGCCCGTTAAGAAATTTTTGCTTGATTTCTGCTGAAATAATTTTAGCTGCTTTCTTATTTGCCGGCACTGTCTTAATTATAAGTCTCTCAAATGGAGCTCAAAGCATGTCAGATAGACTCGGAGCTGATATAATGCTTGTTCCGTCCGGTTATGATCCGCATATTGATAATATTTTGCTGTCAGGGAAGCCCAGCGCGTTTTATTTGCCTGATAATGCATTAGATCTCGTGAATAGTCTTGACCCTGAAATAAAATCTAAACTTGAAAAATTTTCGCCTCAAGTCTTTATGGCAACTTTGAGAGCGTCCTGCTGTGCTTATCCTGTGCAAATTATGGGAATTGACTATAACAGCGATTTTATTATTAAACCTTGGCTGAATAAAACTCTTAACCGCGAATTAAATGACGGTGAAATAATTTTAGGCTTTCACAGTTCGGGCGAAATCGGAGAAAGTATTACTTTTTTCGGTGAAAATTTGAGAATAGCCGGGAAACTTGAACGCACAGGCATGGGATTTGACTCATCAGTATTCATGAATCGCAATACTATAATAAAACTTGCAAACGCTGCCGATAAAATCAAATCTCAAAAATTAGCAGCAAATAATAATCTCGTCTCAGTCATTATGATAAAGCTAAAACCAGGCCAAGACAGCGCGGAAATCTCACGCAAAATCAATAAAGCACTCAATAATTCGGGAATTTATGCGCTCTTCAGCAAAAAATTTGTAAATCATATATCTTCAAGTCTCGTGCTTATTTCGGGAATAATTAAATATTTTCTTGTTATATTATGGCTCATGGCAATTATAATTATTGCGCTGTTATTCTCTCTCACTATCAGCGAACGTAAAAAAGAATTCGGGATTTTGCGCGCAATTGGTGCCTCAAGGAAAAAATTATCTGCTATGATTCTTTATGAAGCGTCTTTAATCGGCCTTTACGGGACTATAACCGGAATAATTATCGGCGGAATTATAATTTTTGCTGCGAGTCCGTTTATAAGTGATTTATTACATTTGCCGTTTCTCCTGCCTTCACTTGGAAAAATTTTATTTATCGCGGCAATGTCGGGAATTATCACGATTTTAACTGATTTGATTATAACGGGATTATTCGCAATTAAGGCCGGACGAGCTGATATACACGAAAATTTGAGGTGAAAATTTTATGATTACTCCCAGAATCGAAGACTATTTAGAAGAGTTATTTTTGCTTGAAAGCACAGGGCGTGAAGTTACTGTTACGGATTTAGCAGAAAGACTCAAGATCACAAAGGGAACTGTTACAGCAACTGTTCAGAAACTCGTAGAAATGGAATTCTTGAAACATGAAAGATACGGAAATTTGCATTTAACTGACGCAGGTAGACGCAAGGGAATGACAGTTTTCCGCCGTCATGAGGGATTCAGGGCATTTTTTCACGAGTTATTAGGACTTGACAGGGATCACTCTTCAGAAATGGCCTGCTCAATGGAACACTACGTAGACTCAGTAACTGAAGAAAGATTATATGCCTTGCTTGAGTTTTTCAGGAAAGCCCGCGCCGAACATCAACCGTGGATCGACGAAATTTTTATAGCAATTGAGAAGCCTATTTTAATTGTGCCAGTGCCTTTAACTATCTGCGAAATTAATTCAGAAGGTGCAATTTTACGACACACAGCCGAAGAGCCTTTACGCAAAAAATTAATTGAAATGGGATTCACTAACGGCGCAAAAGTCAAATTAACGGCAATTACTCAACAGGACGACGGAGAAATATATACTTGCAAGCTAGGGAGAAAATTAATAGATCTTCCGTTAAATGAGGCTGCTACTATATGGATTCAGCAAGAAGCAAATTAAATTTTTAATCCCCCGAATATAGCACGCACGGGGGAATTTTTTTATTTAACTAAAATATTTATTGCCTCGTCCATTGCTGAATATAATAATTCTGACTTATTGCCGAATCCCTGACAACTGAAAGCACTTCCGCCGCCCTTACCTCCTAAAATATTTATTACTTTCTTAAATGCCGGCCTGACATCAATATTTTTATTTTCTCGATTACAGCCGAACATTATAAATACTCCGTCATGATTCTCACTAGCAAGAAATGCAACTAAATTTTTATCGCTTTCAGTCAATAATTTAAATAAGTGCTTTATTTCGTCCTGACTCGAATCTTTTATTACGTGCTTTACGAGTCTAAAATTTGCAAAATCTTTCGCGCTGTTAATTAAATCTTCAGCAATCGGCCTTAAATAGCGTATTATAGTATTCTCGTTCTGTGATTTCAGCGAGTCAATTTGCGATTTAAGATTTATAATTTTCTCGTTGATTCCCATATAACCGCAAACAAGTTCTGACTCTGCCTTCCTGACTTCACGATAAAGCGAATCAAGCCACCTATAAGCAGCACGCCCGCTCTTGAGATAAATTCTTGTGCCGCCCTTGTGATTCTCGTGTGAAGTTATCTTTATTAGTCCCACTTGGCCGGTTGTGTTCACATGCAAACCGCAGCAAGGTACATAATCAACACTTTCAATTTTTACGATTCGCACTGGCTCAGAATTATGCTCAGGCGGTAATTTTCGCGCAAATCTTTTTATCTCGTCAATATCAGGATAAATTACTTCAACGGGAATATCTTTATAGACTGCTTCATTTGCGAGCGACTCGGCCTCAAGTATAATTTTTTCGTCAACCGGCGTATCTACATCAATCGAAACATTATCGCCCTCGATTCTCATTCGTGCAGTGTGAAGTCCGTTAAGATTATATAATTCTCCCGCAAAAATGTGTTCTCCTAAATGCTGCTGCATAAGCTCGAATCTTTTATCCCAGTCAATAACTCCGTGAACTTGTTTATATTCGCTTATGGGTTCAGATAATACGTGAATAATTTCGCCGTTCTCCTCGTGAACCTCAACGACTCTAATATCATCAATAAATCCCGAGTCACAAGGCTGCCCGCCCCCTGATGGATAAAATAATGTCTTGTCAAGAATTATATTATTGCCCTGAATGTCTATAATATTCGCGTCAAATTCTTTTGAGTACAAATTTTCGTAATATAATTTTCTTGTCATTAATAAAGCCTCGTTAAAAATATTATTTTCAAGAAAAATTATATCAAGTTTGAAGCTCTATTCATGAGTCATTTTTGCAATTTATGTACTATTTCGCTATATT
>CAJOEQ010000169.1:2845-7900 GCA_905233515.1 uncultured Synergistales bacterium | reverse complement strand
AAATTATTTCTCGTCATAATTTTTTTATGGCTCTGCAATCCTGCCGCGAGTCATTTAATAGCACGTGCTGAAGTTGAGACTAACCCGAATTTAGATCTAATTTGCGATTATATTGACTTAACAGGAGGGAAGAAAGAGTCATGATTCTTGTCGAGTGGCTTTTGTTGATTTTCTTGATAGTCTGCGCTATAGCCGTGTCAATCTCAAAAAATTTATTGAACTCTGTGATTATCTTCATGAGTTACAGCCTTGTAATGGCCGTTATATGGGTCTTGCTGAGATCTCCGGACTTGGCAATAACTGAAGCTGCTGTCGGTGCAGGAGTTACAAGCGTGTTATTTTTCCTGGCACTTCGCAAAATAGGTAAACTCGAACATAATAAAGACGATGAGAATAATTAAATTTATGAAGGGAGATATATATTAATTGAACGAAGAAATAAAATTAATCTGGCAAAAATTTTTTAACTGGGTGTCAGGGAATGGGCCAAGACCTGAAAATGAAGTAATACCGCCTGAACCGCCGCCCGATCTGCCGTTCACTCAAAAGCCTAAAGATAAATATACCCGCTTTCATGAGGCAACACTCAAGGAGCGTTATAATCAATGGCTTGAAATTCACGGACTGCACATTTTTTCGCTAATTTATTCGGGATTGAGCGTATTAACTTGCATTGTTATTGTATGTTTATTGCTGGCGACAGTTGCAGAACTCCCACCGTTCGGAGATGAGAAGAATCCCGCAAATAATGAAGTTATACGGCGTTATGTCGAACACGGAGGCCACGAGACCGGCGCACAAAATATCGTAGCGGGCTTAATTCTTGATTACAGAGCTTTTGACACTTTCGGGGAGTCCGCTGTCTTATTCACTGCCGCTGTAAGTGTCTTAATGATTCTAGGAGTTTCAAGACGCAACAATATAGAAGAGTCCTCACCTGATTTAAACGAGTCAGGACAAAATTTTTTAGAACGCGCGCCCCCTGTAAATTTTCACGAAATCAGACAGGATGACTCAATTTTGCGAGCTGTCGCGTCGTTGTCTATACCTGCAATTCTGTTAATGGGCTGTGTAGTAGTAATTAACGGACATTTAACTCCGGGCGGGGGATTTTCAGGAGGTGCTATTCTCAGTACTGCATTAATACTCTGTGCAAATGCTTTCGGATTTGAAAGAGTCCATAAATTTTTTAATGAACGAACGTTTATAATTTCGAGTTCTACAGCCTTAATGATATATGCACTCTCAAAAGGTTATTCATTTTTCACGGGAGCTAATCACTTTCATTCAATAATACCTAAAGGCACAATCGGGAATATTTTAAGCGGCGGGCTGATTTTGCCGTTAAATATCTGCGTGGGACTCATTGTAGCGGGGACTCTTTATGGATTTTATGCGCTCTTCAGCAGGGGGGATATATAAATGCTAGAAAAATTATTCTTGAATCACTATGAGGCAGCGGCAGTTATTTTATCAGGAATCGGCCTCACAAATTTATTACTGCAAAGAAATCTAATCAAGAAAATTATCGGGCTTAACATAATGGACACTGCTGTATATTTATTTCTCGCTGCTAAAGGTTATGTCGAAGGGCGGGCGGCTCCTATTTTGCTAGAAAACGGCTCAGGGGGCTGGCTGAATTCCGCAAATTTATACGTGAATCCAGTTCCGGCGGGGCTTGTTTTGACGGGAATCGTCGTGAGTGTCAGCGTTACGGCTTTTGCATTAGCTTTGACTCTAAAACTTTACGAATACTACGGGACATTAAATATTGACGAGGCTTTAATGAAGATGACTCAAGAACAGCAGGAATTAGAGTCAAAAATTGATGACGCAGAAGAGGAAGTGCTTGCATGATAAATTTATTTGCTTATAATATCCCCTTTGCGAGTATATTTTTATTGATGATTTCAGCGATAATTACGCCATTATTGCCGGAAAAAAATAGACTCCCTGAAAAATTATCTTGCTGTGTTATCGGGCTTGTTATGATTTTATCGGCTTATTTGCTTTACGTGCTGACTAATTCGGGCGCCCCATTGAGCTTTAATTTTCCGATGGGACACTTCCCAGCACCCTGGGGCAATGAGTTACGCGCCGGCCCTCTTGAGTCTGTATTATCTCTAGTGTTTTGCGCGGCTATGCTTTTATCTTTGCTCGGTAATTTCTCGTCAACTGCTGAAGATATTGCACCGTCAAGAAGACAAATTTTTTGTGTGCTGGTGAATTTATTAACTGCGTCATTATTAGCTCTCACGTATACAAATGATTTATTTACGGCTTATGTCTTTATCGAAATTAACACGATTGCGGCCTGTGCAATTGTCGCCGTTAAAGAAGGTGCAGAGACTACACGGGCGGCCTTGCGTTATCTTGTAATGAGTCTCGTCGGGTCGGGACTCGTCATGATAGCGATTTGCTTATTATATGATTTGACCGGACATTTATTAATGCAGAATATGCACGCGGCGATTCAAGTTCTAGTCAGGACAAAA
Organism: uncultured Synergistales bacterium; assembly: GCA_905233515.1. Taxonomy (GTDB): domain Bacteria; phylum Synergistota; class Synergistia; order Synergistales; family Aminobacteriaceae; genus JAFUXM01. Next base: position 5,405 of record CAJOEQ010000169.1, on the reverse strand, counting down.
AATTATTTAATGCCTCTTACTGTATCACTTGCATTAATTACAACTGGACTCGCAATAAAAAGCGCGTTATATCCTTTTGCCTCGTGGCTTCCTGACGCTCATGGGAGTTCGACAAATGCATCAAGCGCGATTTTATCCGGACTCGTTCTCAAGGGTCATATTTTCACGATTATAAAAATTTTTTATCGAGTATTCGGGCTTGAAGTGATTCATTTATTGAGAATGGACAATGTTATATTTATTTTAGGCTTGCTGGCTATGATTATGGGATCTGTTCACGCTTTGAGACAAAATAATGTTAAACGCATGATCGCATGGTCAAGTGTCGCTCAAGTGGGGTATATTTTCCTAGGAGTCGGGCTTAATACTATTGCAGGAATCGCGGCGGCCTGTCTTCATATTATAGTTCATGCTTGCATTAAGCCGATGTTATTTACAGCCGCAGGAGGTTTGAGCAATGCAGCAGGACACAAAAAAGGTCTTCACGCTCTAATGGGAACATTTTATGTGAATCAATGGGCAGGGCTTGGACTCGCAGTCGGTGCTTTCTCAATGATGGGAATTCCGGGATTTGCCGGTTTCGCGTCAAAATTGAGTTTGACTCTCGCGTCATTTGATAGTCCCGTTATAATTTGGTCTCTGGCAGCACTCGCAGCAAGTTCGGTATTAAATGCTTTATATTATGTTCCTGCAGTAATAGTAATTTTGACTCATCATAAAGACGCTCATAAAAATTTTACTGCACCTGCACCGACTTATATTTATCGCGATAAATTTTTATCTGGGATTATTCTGCGTGCCATTGTTAAGACTTATCACGAGGGGAGTTAATGTACTATGACAAGCAATAATTTTCTGACTCTAGTTCCCGTTATATTTCCGATTTTGACGGGATTCGCGCTCTTCTCGCGGCCTATCTTTGAAGACAGACATATTTATGTAGGAGTGATGACGTTCATAAATTCTGCGATAACTTTTGCGGCGGCATTCATGACTCATGAAGATATTATAATTTTATGGCGAATAACTGAGAATCTTTCTATAGCGTTCAGATTTGATTATCCTGCTAGGGCGTTTGCCTGTCTAGTTGCTTTTATTTGGCCGCTAGTTACGTTATATGCTTTTGAGTATTTGCGCCGTCGTCCTCCTGTTGATAGATTTTATGCGTTTTTCCTGTCAATTTTTGGAATATGCGAATTTGTTGACTCTTTATTTATTCTATGAGCTTATGACATTTATGACTCTGCCTTTAGTAATGCACTCTCAACAACGCGAGGCAATTCGTGCAACTGTCTCATATTTATTATATTCACTTGCGGGGGCGGCTTTGGCTTTAGGCGGATTCTTTTTCTTTCAGGTTTACGGAGTCTCAATGGAATTTACACCGGGCGGAGTCTTAGATATTGCGCGAATAACTTCAGAAAAAAATGAGTCAATGATTCTGACTGTAACATTTTTGACTCTCGTAGGATTCGGGGCAAAAGCGGGACTCGTGCCTCTTCATGCTTGGCTGCCTACTGCTCACCCTGTAGCACCTACTCCAGCAAGCGCGGTATTATCAGGATTAATTACTAAAGCCGGAGTTATCGCTATGTTTCGAGTAATTTATTATGTCGTCGGGGATAAATTTTTGCGCGGCACATGGGTTCAGAATGCTATATTAATTATGGCACTGATTACGATTTTTACGGGCTCAATGATGGCATTCACTGAAAAGCACCTTAAAAAGCGTATTGCTTGGTCAACAGTGAGTCAAGTTTCTTATGTAGTTTTTGCTATGATGTTATTGACTCCGGACGGGATTAGAGGCGCGGTTTTGCAGATTGCTGCTCATGCGATGTCTAAAAGCTGTTTATTTTTGAGTGCGGGCGTTGTGATTTATTTCACTCTACAGGGAGCAAATTATCACTATGCTGATCAATTGCGCGGAGTGGGTAAAGAATTACCGATTACTATGACATGTTTTGCGCTTGCGTCGGTCTCGTTAATTGGTCTTCCAGTTACAGGCGGATTTGCTGCAAAATGGTACATGGCCTCAGGAGCTTTGAATCTTGGCATAATAGGCTTATCGGGAGTCGCTGTCTTAATGATAAGTGCTTTATTAACTGCCGGTTATTTGCTGCCGATTGTTACAGATTCATTCTTTCCGGGAGATGATTACGATTATTCTAATGTAGTGCCGCTTAAATTGCCGGTAAATATGAAGCTGCCTTTATTATTACTAAGTGCCGGAGCAATTATAACGGGTTTATTTGCGGGATCATTAATAAATTTCGTCAACGATAAAATAATTTCACTCATATTATAAAAATTGCTATAAAAAATTATTCCCCTCTGACTCGATAAAAGCCGGAGGGGATTTATTATATTTATTCGCGCTAAAAAACTTCCCACGCAGGATAATATATTCTCAAGTGAGTCAAATTCTTTAGTCCATTGTCAACTCGTCCGGAAATCTCCGGCAATTTCTGCCAGTTCCCGCCGTCAAGCCTGCAAAGTACTAAAGGCCTTCTCCCATAATTCGTAAAAATTCCCGGCAATGAGTCATTTAACTGCGTTC
>CAJOEQ010000169.1:0-2752 GCA_905233515.1 uncultured Synergistales bacterium | reverse complement strand
TTAACATTTCCGGTGAAGTCAAAGCATGTTTTAACGGCATAATTTGAATCCCGCCTGTTTCGCCGCGTTTTGTTGTTGCTATGTCAATTACTCCCGCATGAGATGCCCTTATCCGGCCTATATTCTGAAATTGAGTCCCGCCGAATCGCCCGACTCCTTTTACTGGGTGAATTACACGAGCAATTAATTCACAACCTTTTTTGCTCCACGCTGTAACTCGTCCGCCCTGCCTGTTCTCGATTTCTACCATGAAAATTTTTTGATTCTCCGGCAAATCTGTACGAATTATTAATATATCGCCGTTTTCAGGGACTCGATTTAAAGGCGACTCGACTCCGTCATGTTCGATATAAACTCGTGAACCGACAAAAGGCGCAAAACCTCCGAAAATTCCCGTACCTGCAGGCATATCAAGCGCGAAAAATGCACCTTCTCTAGCTGCTGGAGCAAGCGTAATTTTAGGAATAAGGCTTATTATTCGCCCCCGCTCGTTCTCGATATTTATTAACATGTGAATAGCGTTCACTGCAGAAGCACACACTGTAGAAGGCTCGCACCATTTACTTGCTGTGTAAGCAGGCCAGTTTGATTTTACCGGAGTCATTATTACTTTTCCGAGCGAAATTTTTTCACCGGCGGGCATTATCGCAATTACTTCTGAGTCAATCTCACAAGGGACTCGCAATTCTATAAAATTTGCTGCATTTGAACTCGAGGCAATAAACAATAACGAAATAACTAATAAAAGTTTTCTCATGGTATCGGTGCCCACCATACAGCCCATATATTGCAAATTGCGTGATAAATTATAGCGGGCATTACTGAACCTCCTCTGTGTCTAAGAATTCCCATAATTATTCCCGGAAAAAATGTTGCGACTCTAAGCCATCCGGTAAGCACTATTAAATGACTCAAGGCAAATACAAGCGACGTTATAATTATTGCCGCAAATGCTTTGATTTTACGAGTCAATAAAGTTTGCAGCCAGCCCCTGTAAAAAGTCTCTTCTATGAACGCAGCAGCCAAGCCGCCGCCTAAATTATGAGGGCCGGCAATTCCCCATTTTTGAGGCCAATTAAGAGAGATAAAAGTCAACGGGATCAGAGTCACGCATAATGCAATTATTACATCACGTTTTGACTCTTTAGTCATGAACCATTTTAAGCCGTAAATTTTTTCGTCTTCATGCCTGTATCTGCACCACTCATACGGGAAATAAAGCATGAATGCCGCTATAACAAGACCGATTATATTTGCAAGTATCATAAAACTTTCAGAGCGTCGCTTATAAATTGCATGCCGTTATTTATATATGTAGCTATATAAAATCTATTCGTGTATAACATCGCTGAAATTTTGCATAATAAAATTATTACCGGAACAGCTACAATTACAGCCCCTGTTCTGTATAAAATTTTTGAGGGAATTTTGCCCCATTTCTCTGAAAGCTCACCGACCAGCCAGCCAGTTACCATTAATGCAAATCCCATTACCCAGATTGACAAGCCTAAAACTACTTGTGTATTTACCAAGCGCAAAAAAATCACTCCATGAAATTATTTATATTTAGATTCATTGTTTATTATATGCTAAACTTTATTAATCTTAAATCAGGAGGCTTATTTTATATGAGCAAGAAAATTTTTACAGGATTTATTATTACTCTTATATTTGCAAGTTTCGCATTTGCTGCGGATTTGGACAAAGTTGTAGCGCGCGTAAATAGTCAGGACATAACAGAACGTGAAGTATTATTATTCTTACAGCCGTTTGGGCAGCAAGCTATCATGCTTTATCAGACACCTCAAGGCCGCAAAATGGTACTTGATGACGTTATTTCATTGAGACTCTTTTCACTTGAAGGCGAAAAAGCAAAACTTGACGAGACTAAAGAATTTAAGGACGCTTTAGAAAGCACACGCAGGGCAATGTTAGCTCAGTCAGCAATGAGAGAAATATTAAAAGATGTCAAAGTTGACGACTCAGAAGCTAAAAAATTTTATGACGAGAATAAACAATCTTTTATGCAGCCTGAAAGAGTCCACGCTCGGCATATTTTAATAAGCGGTGATGCTGATGAATTAGCTCAAAAAATTATTTCAGACTTGAAAGCGGGCGCATCTTTTGACGTTCTAGCACGTGAATATTCACAGGATCCCGGCAGCAAAACTAACGGGGGCGATCTCGGAGAATTCCCGCGCGGCGTAATGGTAGCTGATTTTGAGAAGGCCGCATTTGCTCTTGAGAAGCCCGGCGACATTTCTGAACCTGTTAAATCTCAATTCGGAATTCATATAATAAAACTTGAAGAGAAAATCCCCGAATCTCCCGCACCTTTTGAGCAGGTAAAAGACAGAATTATGCAGGAATTACGCGAGAAAAAGACTCAAGAGTTATTGAAGGCTCGTTCTGAAGAGTTAGAGAAAATTTACAAAGTTGAAAGATTTTAGCTTGGAAAATTTTATTCCCCTGTCATAAAAGGCAGGGGGATTTTGTTTTGTATTAAATTCTTTCGCGAGCTAATTTTATTTGTTTATCGACCTGTTCAAAGCCCGTCGCTCCGTAAATATTCCGCCGTCTCACGCTCTCATATGGAGTCAAAATTTTTAATATATCCGCGTCAATTTCAGGAATTAATTTTTGCCACTGAGTCAAATCTAAATCAGTAAAGCGCAAATTATTATCAATGCACCATCCAACAAGCCGGCCAGCTTTTAAATGAGCCTCTCTAAATGGTACACCTTTATTTACA
>CAJOEQ010000168.1 GCA_905233515.1 uncultured Synergistales bacterium | reverse complement strand
AGAAATAAGAAAATTGCGAGGTCAGCGGAATATTTAGCTGTAAAAATATTATTGCATGTAAAATTTAAGAATGGCGTGCTATTCGCTTATTACATGGGTGATTCATAAATTGAGAAATTTATTATTAGCTGTAAAAATATTATTGCACAGGAGATTTAAGAATGATTAATATTTTTGCGGGATATTATGCAGCTATGAAAATATTTCACAGGAGATTCAAGAATGAGCGAATTTATTAATATTTGCGTGATTAGCTATAAAAATATTATTTCATGGGAGACTCGAGAATGAATGAATTTATTAATATTTTTGCAGGATATTACGCAGGTATAAAAATATTATTTCACTGGAGATTTAATAATGAACGAGTTTATTAACATGCTTGATAAAATTTTTTTATGGATTTCACAAAACTATAGAAATGAGCTTTACATGGCAGGCACGAGATTAGCGGGCTTATTATGCAGTTATGCAGATATAATAATGCTTTGGATGTTTCTTAAATTGTGCGACGACATAAACGGAAAGATTTCACGGCGGCGTTATTTATTGCTGAAAATATTTGCGGTTTTGACTCCGAGTTTATTATTTGTGAAAGATTCGACTATATTTTTTATTTTGCAGGGATTTGTCTTGTCAGTGCCGTATTTTATTCTTGTCTGGACTGCATTTACTGAAGCAAAAAATATACTGGCTCACATAAAAGAAGTCATGCACAAATGAGAATATATTGCGATTGTTTACGAGTTGCCCTGAATTTACGTATAAAAATTTTTGTTAAAGCTCAAAGCATAAAAGAGTAAAATTTTCTGTATAATACAAATTATAATAGTAAATATTTTATCAGGAGCGGAAAATTTATCATGATACCAACAAGAGAAGAGGCTTTAAATCTCTTAAAGCAATACAATAACGAAGAGTCCCATATTCACCACGCTATAGCAGTTGAAAGCACTATGAGGCATTTTGCGGAAATTTTCCACGAAGATCCGGACTTATGGGGAATTGTAGGAATTTTGCACGATATAGACTGGGAGAAAACAAGCTCAACCCCTGAACAGCACTGCCACTTAGCACCGGAAATTTTACGAAAAGCCGGAGTCGACGAAAATATAATTCATGCTGTAGTCTCTCACGGATTCGGAATCTGCAGCGACGTTGAACCGGAAAATCAAATGGAGCGTACACTTTTTACTATTGACGAATTAACGGGACTTGTAATAACTGCCGGACTCGTCAGGCCGTCAAAATCTTTAGCAGATCTTGAGCTAAAATCAGTCAAGAAAAAATGGAAAGATAAAGCCTTTGCACGCGGAGTGAATCGCGAAATTATTAAACTGGGAGCCGAAAAAATGAATATGCCCCTTGATGATGTAATTAACGAGACTATTATCGCACTTCGACCCGTTGAAAAATTAATCGGAATGTAATATAAAGCTATATTTAATGGAGATGATTTATTTATTATGGCTGTAACTATTTTACTTGCAGATGATCACCCTTTGACGCGTTCGGGAATTGCTGAATTTGTCAGGCGTGAAGAAACTTTTAAATTAGTCGCTGAAGCAGAGGACGGAATAAGCGCGTGGGAATTGATTCAGGAATTAAAACCTAATGTAGCACTCTTAGATATTCGTATGCCCGGAATGGACGGAGTCAGCGTTGCTCAGAGAGTCAAAAATGAGGGCTTGAATACTGCTATAGTTATGCTTACTTCTTATGATGCACAACAATATGTAATTGCGTCACTACGAGCAGGCGCGCGCGGTTTTGTGTTAAAGACTGTGAGTCCTAAAGAATTAACTACGGCAATTAATACCGTCGCAAAAGGAGGCTTATATTTAGATCCTGAAGTTGCTTCAGTCATGGGCGAACAAGATTTTATACCTGAACAGCTTTCAATCAGAGAACGTGAAGTATTATTACTTGCTGCAAAAGGTCTGTCAAGCAAAGAAGTAGCAAAACGCTTATATATCAGTGAACGCACAGTACAGACTCATTTAGCTTCGATTTATGACAAATTAGGATCACGAAACAAGACAGAGGCATTATTACTCGCGCTAAAATACGGAGTTGTTACTCTTGAAGAATTGCTTGAAGACGACGAATAAATTTTTATGTTCACTAGTTTACGCAAAAAATTTTCAAGTTCAAAATCTCATCTTTTAGCGTGGATATTATCTGCGCTTGTAATTCCTTCTGCTGCTGTAGTGCTCGTAGCAATTGCCGGAATGGTCAGTCAAGAACGCGCAATGGATGAGGCTGTGAGTTCATACGTTCAGGATCTCGCAGAAAGTATGTCATATCATTTAGCTTCGGATTCAGGAGTCTGGGCTTACTCAATGTTAAGCGAATTTACAAGACTCCCTTTTTTTTCGTGGGGGCCTTCTATTCCCGGCTGGGTTGCCTTAATCGGCCAAGATGGGCGAGTCGTTGCAGCTTCTCCCGGAGCTATGAATATTTCAGCAATTTGGAATAACGCCCTCCCAGTCGGCCACGCCGTAAGAGTCGAAGATAAGGACGGAGCACAATATACTCTAGCAGTACAGCCCGTGAAACGTCCTTCAGGCGGTTATGTAGTAGCTGCTGTATCATGGACTCAATTACTCGGCGGATTAGTCGGAGTTACTAGAATTTGGCCGGCTTTAATTGTAATAATAGCTTTATCTATTTTCGTAGCTATTAGAATGCTTTGGCGATTTCTCGTTATTCCCCTTCAGTCAATAGTAGCTGAAATTGATAATATGACTCTTGGAAAAGATGTCCCGGAAGATTTGCCCGATATGGCCGTTCAGGAAATAGAGAGCGTACATTTTGCGCTTGTAAGGTCAGCACAGGCCGCAGTCGAGAAAAATATTTTGCGAAATAATTACGTTCGGGATATAGTGAAAGCTCAAGAGCAGGAAAGACTCGACATGGCGCGTGAAATTCATGACGGGCCTTTACAGGACGTTACAGCATTATTACAGCAATTACACATGGCACGTGAAGAAGAAAATAATATAGAACGAGTCAAACGCACTGAAGTAATAGCAAAAACTGTAGTTCGTGAATTGCGCGCGTTGTGTGATGAGCTTGCACCGCCGTGGGTTGATTTGGGACTCGTTGAGGCTTTGACGGAATTAGCTGACAGATTAGCACAAGTCTATTATATAGGAGTGTTTACTGATTTTGACGAGGACGCAAAAATTGAAGTTGACAGCGAAAAAATTTTATCATTATTGCGTATAGTTCAGGAGGCTGTATCTAATGCAGTCAGACACGGTGAAGCCAGCGAAGTATTAATTAAGCTCCATAAAGACGACGACGACACATTGACTCTTGAAATTTCAGATAATGGGCGGGGCTTTGAAGCAAGTAATATAAATCACGAAACTTTACGAGTCGAAGGACATAGA
>CAJOEQ010000167.1 GCA_905233515.1 uncultured Synergistales bacterium | reverse complement strand
TAGAATTTGCCCTGAATGTAAAATATTTTATTGACAGGTCAAAGGCGACTCAATCAAGCGAGCTTCAATCAGCTATAGAAGAATCAATAAATGACTGGGTAACATGGCAGCGTTCAAAACTGGGAAGAGATTTGAATCCAAGCGAATTAAATCACAGAATGATAGCAGCCGGAGCAAAACGCACGGAAATTATTTCGCCTTCATTCAAAATTTTAGCTAAATCTGAACTAGCAATAACTTCAAGCATAAATATAATATTCGGAGGTCTTGAAGATGGCTAGAGAGCTGGGGAATATTTCACTGCAAGATATAATCCCAAGTTCAATAGCTGAAGATAAAAACGTCAAGGCAATAATCACAGCAGCAGATCCCGAATTTCAGGAAGTCTCCCGCAACATAAGGGAGGCTTTTATTATTTCGCGAATTGATGAGCTGCCCGAAAATGTTATAGATTTGCTAGCGTGGCAATGGCACGTAGATTTTTATGAGCCTGATTTATCACTAGACATAAAGCGTCAATTGGTCCGAGAGTCTATCAGCTGGCACAGAAAAAAAGGCACTAAGTCAGCAATAAAAACCGCGCTTGAAAAGTTAGGATTTGTCCCTACGATTAAAGAATGGTTTGAGCCTGAAATGGGAACAGCTCCGCACACTTTCAGCATCACGGGTTATTATAAAGACGATCACATTGATGTTGAATTTCTCGGACCTGAGACAGAAGAAATCTTAAAGCGAGTCGTTGAAGTTACAAAGCCTGCCCGCTCTCATTTATTGCACTTAACAGTCGCGCCTATTCCTATAGATATGAGCAAACATATTTGTATATGGGACGTGTGCAACTGGGAACACTTTGAGGGCAAAATTTACCGCTGGAGATTGTTGACTCCCGACAAAACATTTTTTGACGAAGATGCAATTATACGGCGATTCTTTGAGCGTACTTCTTTCACAATAAGCGACACAACATTTTGGAACGTGAATAACTGGGACTGCGTACCAGTCAGATATTTGAGCGTTGGACCTTGTTCAGAGACTGGGATTATTTGTTCACTTGAATGGGGCGAGGGCGAGTCTGCTTTGCTTTATCCTAGTTTATGGGACTCTTCACGCTGGGACTATGTGAGCAGCTTTTCACGTTCATTCGGTCAAATTTCTGAGCATGGGCTTTTCGGAGTAATCGACTTAGGAGAACCTATTTTTGCGCCGTCTCAAGTTCGAGGGATTATTTGCGATTTGATTCCTCACTGGGATTATTTGACGTGGCCTGAGCATTGCACATGGTCAGATTATCTTGATGAGATGCCCGTCAAAGTCTTCACACAAAGTGATTTCACAGCCTCACTCGAATGGAACGCAAAACGAGAAGAGAAATATTTTTACTGGGACACCGACAAATGGGACTCACAAGAACGCGAAAAATATGACGCGCCTCTGCCAAAATGGAGCGCACATAAAACTTGGGAATTCAGCGACACATGGAACACAACAACCGGGCAGACCTGCACATGGGAAGTCGGCTCGTGGAATGAATATCAGGAGGTTATTTAAGAATGGCAGTATTAACTTATTCAGCGCGGACGGCTTTAGCGCAGTATCTTCTATCGAGACCTATACATCTTGCAATCGGTGCAGGTTCTAAGGACTGGGGAACTGTTCCTGAATCACCTGACTATGAGGCAACGAGTCTAATCAGTGAAATCGGACGCAAAAAATTAACACGCGCTTTTTTCGTAAATGAAGACGATGACGGCGAAATAGATATGCCCGGCGGGCGCAGATATACTTATTCAGAAACACCTACGAGACAAGTATATTTGCATTTCATGTTTGATTATGGAGAAGGTATCGCGGAATCAATTCGTGAAGTTGGAGTTTTTATAGATACTGAAGCAAAATCAGGAATTCCCACGAATCAGACTTTTTTAACGCCTGAACAAATAGCAAAGTCCGGCACATTGATTTTACTTGAACATTTAGAGACAGCAGATACATTTACTCCTAATAAAAAAGGGAGCTACGGAACAATTTTGACAATATAGGGAGGTGAGAAAATTGACAGCAGACGAAATAAAAGCACTTGTTAAGCACTCGGATTTTTATGACCGTTATGACAAGTCTAAAAACTGGGATTTTGTAGCAGTAATTGCAGGGCGGGCTATGCAATCACCGGAGATTAACGAAATACAGCATATTTTTGACGAGAAAATTAAATCGCTCGGTAATGCATTATATGCCGATGGGACAATTATAGAGGGTTGCGCGATTTCGTTCGAACCTGAGCAGAAAAGAGCAAATCTCACAGAAGGACGCATATTTCTTGACGGGCTAGTTTATCAGGTCAAAGCGGCGACTCTTGCAATTCCTGACACAACAACCGTGCAAATAGGTATCTGGAAAAAATCTAAATCAGTTACTGAATTTGAAGATAATACACTTTTTGACCCAGCGAAGGGAACGCCTCAATATCATATGCCCGGCGGTTATAGAATCGTAACTACAGCAGAGTGGGGATTAAGTACAGATAATGAAGGAGTGCCATTTTTCCCCGTTTATGGAGTCAGCGATAGTGAAATAGTTACTCAATTGCATGAGAAAGTGACCCCCGAATATCTTGACTCACTCGCACGCTATGACGACCACGCGCACGGCCATTATGTAGTCGAGGGTTTAAGAGTTACAGCACTTGAAAGCAATATAACGGGCAAACAGATTTATAGCATTTCAGAAGGTGAAGCACATATTAACGGCTATGAGTCTGTAATATCTCACTCTGTTAGACTGGTAACTGACGAAGCACCAGACTTAGCGGATATAAAATCAGAAGTTCACGTATTCAAAGCAGATACTGGCGGGACTTCAACAATATCAGTGAGTCATACTCCGATCGAGGCATTAAAGCAGATTTTAATCACAAAAGAACGCACAGTAACATTGACTCACGGCGGTTATACAGGCTGCACGGACGAATTGCCCGACACATCAGTAGTAGAAAAAACCACGTCATTTTTTACATATTCTGTAACTTATAGACACAGAGTCAGCGTGAAAGCCGATTCTTCAGATACAAAGCAAGTTACAATCTCAGGAGCTGTGAAAGATTCACTAATTGAAATTGATTACTCCTACAGAATGCCGAGAATAGATTTAATTGTGATGTACAAAGACCGCTCCGTTGGAATTGTACACGGTGTTGCTCATAGATACGCGCCTGTAGTGCCTTCAACACCTCCTGAAGCTATATGTTTGGCAGAAGTTACTCAGTTATGGGAAGGTTTGCCGGAAGTCAAGAATGTTGCGATTCAACGCGTCCCTGTAGATACACTCAATAAAATGAGAAGTCAAATTGTGGACTTATACAGCCTGATAGCCCGCAATGAACAGAGATTTGATATTATGTTAGACGCGC
>CAJOEQ010000166.1 GCA_905233515.1 uncultured Synergistales bacterium | reverse complement strand
AAGATAAATATAAATAAAAACTTTTTTTGCATTTACATAGACTCCTGAATCATTAATAATTTTATGAATGCGATTATTATATAATTAAGTGATTATACATGCAAGAAATTACGTAGAATTACTAAAATTTATGCGGTCTCTAGAAAACGTAATATAATAGCTAAAAAGGGGGAATTACAATCTTGCAAAAAATTAAATTTGAGACTGACTATCAAGAAGGCTGTCATCCTAAAATTTTAGATATTCTTTCACGCACTAATCTTGAACAGACTTCAGGCTATGGAATTGACTCACACTGTGAGCGCGCAAAAAATTTAATCCGCAAATTCATTAACAAGCCTGATGCAAAAGTTTTCTTTATGATAGGAGGGACTCAGACTAACACGACGGCAATAAAATTTTTATTGAATCCAGTCGAAGGAGTTATCAGCGTCGAATCAGGTCATATAAACGTACACGAATCCGGAGCAATTGAGTCAACTGGTCATAAAGTTTTGACTCTGCCTCATCATGACGGGCTGCTTGACTCTGAAGATTTACGCAAATATCTAGCTGCCTTCTATGCTGATGAAGCATACGAACACGAAGTACAGCCGGGACTCGTTTATATTTCTTTCTCGTCTGAATATGGGACTCTCTATACGCGTGAAATGCTGGAAAATATTAAATCAGTCTGCAATGAATATGATTTAAAATTATTTCTTGACGGTGCAAGACTCGGCGCGGGTTTGACTTCGGAATCTGAACACGCAGATATTAACGATATTGCACGAATTTGCGACGCATTTTATATCGGAGGCACTAAAAACGGGGCATTATTCGGTGAAGCTGTAGTTTTTCCGAATCCTGAAATCTTTAACGCTAAAAAATTAAATAAATTTCGCACGTTCATAAAGCAGCAAGGGGGATTACTCGCTAAAGGCCGTCTAATCGGTATACAGTTTGAAGCGTTATTTGACGACGATAATTTATATTTAAAGAATGCCTCACACGCTAATAAACAGGCAATGAAGATTAAGCAAGCATTTGACGAGAAAAAAATTTCATTCTTGATAGAGTCATTTACTAATCAGCAATTCCCGATTTTGACTCAAGAACAGCACAAAATTTTATCAAGTAAATTCGATTATGAAATTTGGCAGCCTTTAGAAGATAATAGACTCGCAGCTCGATTTTGTACAAGCTGGGCTACTAGTGATGAGGCAGTCGAGAAATTAACACAGGAGATTAAAACCTTATGAAGAGAAATAGAAATCTAGAGAAAAATTATTCACCGGACTCAATCGAACAAAAATGGTATAAAAAATGGCTTGAGGCTGGACTCTTTGATGCAGAAGTAAAAAGCGACGCGAAAGCATTTTCTATAGTAATACCCCCTCCGAACGTAACAGGCTCTCTTCACGTGGGACATGCATTTGATCACACTTTTCAAGATATAATGTGCCGCGCTAAAAGAATGGAAGGCTACAGCGTTTTATGGCTTCCCGGTACTGATCACGCAGGAATAGCGACTCAAAATGTAGTTGAGAAGGATTTAGCGAAAAAAGGAATTTCACGCTATGATCTTGGCCGCGATGAGTTCGTAAAAAAAGTCTGGGAATGGAAAAAAGTTTACGGCTCAAGAATTATCGAACAAATGAAGAGACTCGGGAATTCGTGCGACTGGAGACGAGAAAGATTTACGCTTGACGAGGGATTATCGCGTGCAGTCCGTGCAGTTTTCGTGAGATTATACAAGAAAGATTTAATTTATCGCGGGAAGTATATAGTAAACTGGTGTCCGCGTTGTGCTACGGCTATATCTGATTTAGAAGTCGAATACAGCGAGGAACAGGGCAATTTTTATTATGTCAAATACCCATTAATAGAACAGGACTGCGAGGGAAAATTTATTTTAGTCGCAACAACGAGGCCGGAAACTATTATAGGCGATGTAGCTATAGCAGTTCATCCGAGAAGCGAAAAATATAAACACTTAATCGGTAAGCATGTAAAAGTCCCGTTAACTGAGCGAGTTATACCCATAATTCAAGATAACATGGTAGATCCTGAATTTGGAACGGGCTGCGTGAAAATTACTCCGGCGCATGATCCTAATGATTTTCTTGTAGGACTGAATCACAATTTAGAGCAGATTCAAGTAATTGACTCTCAAGGCATAATGAACGAAAACGCCGGCAAATATCAGGGAATGACCATAAAAGACGCGCGCGCCGAATCCGTGAAAGATTTAGAATCACTTGGACTGTTACTCAAGACTGAACAAATAACGCACTCGGTCGGACATTGTCAACGCTGCGGGACAACTGTAGAGCCGTATTTATCTGAACAGTGGTTCGTGAAAACAAAGCCTCTTGCTGAACGTGGAGTCCAAGCAGTAAAAGACGGTCGAATTAAATGGGTTCCTGAACAGTGGGAGAAGACTTATTTTAACTGGATGGAAAATATACGGGACTGGTGCATATCGCGTCAATTATGGTGGGGACATAGAATCCCCGCGTGGGAGTGCAAAGACTGCGGACATATAACAGTCGCAGAAAATGACCCTTCAGAGTGCGAGAATTGCCACAGCAAAAATATTATTCAAGAGAGCGACGTATTAGATACATGGTTCAGTTCTGCATTATGGCCGTTTTCAACAATGGGATGGCCTGACAAAACGCCCGAGCTGAAATATTTTTATCCGACTTCTTTAATGGTAACAGGATTTGACATTATATTTTTCTGGGTTGCAAGAATGATCATGATGGGACTTGAATTTATGGACGATGTGCCATTCAGGGACGTATATATTCATTCGTTAATTCGCGACGAACACGGCAAAAAAATGAGCAAAACTAAAGGCAACGTAATAGATCCTCTTGTCATGATAGAAAAATACGGTGCGGACGCTTTGAGAATGACTTTAGCGGCTTTATCAGTTCAGGGGCGCGATATTCTTTTATCGTCGACGAGAATCGAAACATATAGATTTTTCATGAATAAATTATGGAATGCTGCGAGATTTGCATTAATGAATCTTGACGACGAGTCCCACGAAATAGATTTAAATAATTTGCACATGCATGATAAATTTATTTTGACTAGGACTCAGGAAATGGCCGCAAAAGTCCGTGAATTAATTGACTCTTATGATATTGGCACAGCAGCAAGGAGTCTTTATGATTTTGTCTGGGGTGATGTCTGCGATTGGTATTTAGAGATGTCAAAACCTGCACTCAAAGGCGATGAGGGAGAAGACAGGCGGAAAACTACAGCGGGAGTCCTTGAAGAAGTCTTTAAAACAACTTTGCCGTTATTGCACCCGTTTATACCGTTCGTAACTGAAGAGTTATGGGCGGCCTTTGGATATGGCGAAAATTATATAATGTGCTGTGCTTGGCCGGAGTCTAAACGAGAATTTATTT
>CAJOEQ010000165.1 GCA_905233515.1 uncultured Synergistales bacterium | reverse complement strand
TTAATCGGGGCTGTTACTCGTTTATGGAAGATTAATACAAGCGATAAAATTTTGCCCTCGCGTGAAAGTCTTGATATTGCCATAAAATTAAGTGATATAAATAATTTAGAAATTAACGAGAAAGAAAATTATATTTTTTTGCGTGAGAGAGGCTGCGTGCTTGATTTAGGCGGAATTGCTAAGGGATTTGCCAGCGAAAAAATTGCAGATTTATTCAAGAGTCGCGGCGTTAAATCGGGCATTATAGATTTAGGCGGGAATATTTACGCAGTAGGACTCAAAAATGACGGCGAGTCATGGAATATCGGAATTAGAGATCCCCTCGAGCCTTCAGGAAGTCCCGCGCTTGTCTTGAGTGTGAGCGACTCGGCTGTGATTACTTCAGGAAATTACGAACGTTATAAAATTGTTGACGGGAGAAGATTTTCACACTTTTTTGACCCTAAAACCGGCGAATCTATTCAAAGCGATTTATTATCAGTTACTATTATTACACCGGACGGGAGTCTAGCTGATGGACTCGCTACAGCGTTTATGATAACTGGCAGCGAACGAGCTATAAAACTATCACGAAAAATTACGCCCGCCCCCGGCATTGTTTTATTTCGACAGGATTCACGAGGCGCACCGGAAATTTTAGCGAGCAAAAATATTAAAGACTCAATTAAGCGCAATAAATACCCCGTCAAATTTTTTTGAATAACTGAAATTTTAAGCCTGACTCGTATTCATCACCGTATGAAATATTTTGCTGATTCAAAGCTGGAAAAATTCCCCGGCAAATATAAGGCTCTGCATTCAAGAAAGATTTTCCGAGTGAATTTAATTCGAGCTTAAATCTAAATCTTGCAATTTCTCCGGACTCAATAATATACGGTGCTAGAGTATTCGCGTCAAAATCATGAAAATTTCTCGCGCTGTAAAATTCTTCGTCTATTGAAATCGCAGCCCACGGGAATAATTCCGGCAATCTCAAAACTTGCGGCACATCCGGATTTATCTCAAATGGCCATTGATAGACTCCGCCGTCCTGACCTGTTATACAAATTCGCAAATTTCCTCGTGATGAGGGCTGATTAATCCATTCGTCAAGCTCTAAAAAAATTTCTCGTCCCTGATTGATTAATTCAATTAAAGCCTTGTCAAGTGCTAATCTCGCTAAATAAGGACTCGTGCAAGTTAAATTTTTGATTTCCTGCGCCGCGTCGTTGTTGTATTCATTCTCATAGGGTATAACAAGCTCCCATTTACGCCCGGCGAGCTCTAAATTTTCAGTGTTGACGGGTTCATAAAAAATTTTTTTGCGTTCGTGTTCATATACCATTATTACAACCGGTAAAGAATGTTGCAGCCAATACGCCGCAATCTCTGTATCACCTGAAATTATATAGCCACGCGCTGATTTTTCCGACTCGTCTGAAGTGCAGACTCTCAAGCCCACGACTCGGGGATTTTCGCCGGTTATCTCAAGATGAGCATTTAAGCCCGTGAAGTCGCCCCGCTGAGTCCTGAAAATTAATCCCTGCATTGAAGCCGTTAACCTGTCAGCCGTATATAACGCTAATTTTTTTATCTCGTTCAGATTAGGACACCCCTTTTTACATGCAATTATAATATATAATTATCCCGCATTCTTTGAAGTTCGCTTAATTCCTGTAATTCGCTGCTCTCTGCTTGGCCTCGTCTTAGTTTTGCTTTTATCTCGTTGATTCTTTCAGCTGTCAATTTGCGATTTATATTATTATAAATTTTATTCCATTTTTCGGAAATCTCACCGTCAATTTGTCTGCAAAACTCTTCACCGCGTGATAAAAAATTTGTCTTGTCAAAATCTCCCAGTGAAAGCCATAATGATTCTAACTCATCGGGATTGCTAGTTAAGATTGATAGTGCTATCTCCTGCGCTGTCTCATCATGGAAAATTTTAAAGACTTCTTCAGGATTTATATTTAGTCTGCATTCTGTATCATGCATTAAAAGCCAGCACAGCCCAGCCTCAAGAATATTATTATTTGAATCTTTTATTATTTGCGGGTTAATTTTTTGAGTTATTTGCGAAAATTTTTTATTGCTGTCTTGATTTCGTAAAGATATTAATTTTTGCTCAAGTTCTCGAGGTGGTATAAATGTAATTTCGCTGATTGTGCCTCTATACTGTAAAATTTCGTCGAGTTCGAGTCTTGCGAGTCCGTCAAATAATTCTTTGAGCGCAGATTTACGAGTCGCCGAGTCGTTAAGCGCGTTTCTTAGTGAGTCAACATGATAAATTATTAAAGGCTTTGCATTCTTTATAGCCTGCTCAAATTCTATAATTGGATTTGCTGATAAAAACTCGTCGGGATCTTTTGAGTCGCCTTCTAAATTAATGACTCTCACGTCTAAGCCGTTTTCTTGCAAAATATACATTCCTCGAATAGTCGCGCTTATTCCGGCGGGGTCGTTGTCGTAGCAAATATAGCACCTGTCTGCAAAACGCTTTAATAATTCGGCCTGTTCACTCGTTAACGAAGTACCCAGTGAAGCAACTGACTCATTAAAGCCGCATTTATGAAGTCTCAAAGCATCCATATAGCCTTCAACTAAGATAGCCCGCCCCTTTTCTCTGATTGATTTTCGCGCAATGTCGAGTAAATATAAATTTTTCCGTTTGCTGTAGATTTCGCTTTCAGGTGAGTTAATATATTTCACTCCTTCACCGTCAACGAGCCGCCCCCCGAATGCAATAATACGGCCTGAAATGTCTTTAACTGGGAATATAAGCCGCCCTCTGAATCTGTCATAAATTCCCGTTTTGCCATTAAGCGCGAGTCCCGAGTCAACTATAATTTTATCGGGAATATTATTTTTTCTTAGAAAATTTACGAGCGAATCCCATGAATTAAGACTATAACCGAGCGAAAAATTATTTATGTCGTTTTCTGTTAAATTTCTGCGTTTCATGTAAGCTCTTGCTGTAACGCCCTGACTGCTCACGAGATTATTTGCGTAAAAATTTGCTGTTAAATTCATAATGTCGTATAAGTCCCGTGATTTATTTATTTTATGAGAGTCAATTTTTATGCCTGCTCTTGATGCAAGAAATTCTAAAGCCTCATGATAATTCAAGCCTTCAGTCTTCATTATGAACGTGAAAATATTGCCGCCCTCATGACAGCCGAAGCAGTAATAACTCTGAGTTTCAGGCCAAACGTGAAAAGAAGGAGTCTTCTCGCTGTGAAAAGGACATAAGCCCGTGAAGCCCTGACCAGTCCGACGGAGATTAACTTTTTCGCCTATAATGTCTACTATATCAAGAGAATTCTTTATCTCGTTATATAAATCGCTGTTACTCAAAAATTTTCACTCTTTTACGCGCTAAAATTTATATATATTATACGAGAGATTTTTTTTTGCCTGTGCGGGGTACAAATTATTTCGGGCGGGTGGGT
>CAJOEQ010000164.1 GCA_905233515.1 uncultured Synergistales bacterium | reverse complement strand
GCAAAAAAATAATATCTTCACGACAAATCGACTCAAAGCAGCACGGAGACTCACGGGGCCCGGAAAATTCAGACTCTGGCCTATGACTAGTTACGCGGAAAATTTTAATCTTGAAATTTCCATGATAACGCGCAAAAATCATAAACCTTCAGTAAAATTTACTTGTCTAAATCCGAACGAAATTTTAAAGCCTCCACCTAAAAATTTTTATTGGTCATGGCTCAAAGGCATATGGGGCAGCACAGGCGGATTATACTTCCCGAAAAATGGCTATTATTTAACGCTGATAATATCAGATAAAAAAATTTCAGACTTGGCCGCAAAAATTCTAGCATCTACAAAATTATCATGGAACAATCACCGAAACGAGTTCACCCTAAGAAAGCACGATGATATTATGACATTTTTATATAATGCCGGCATGCCCTCAGGAGCTTTACAATTTGAAGATATTGCTTTAATCCGTTCAGCTAGGAATCGAGCAAATATCGCGCGAAATTATGACTCAGCAAATATAGCCCGTTCAGTCAACGCAGCAAGAAAGCAAATAAAACTAGCTGAAAAAATTTTATCGCTTGGACTCCTCGAAAAATTACCCGACAAATTACGCGAATTAGTTAAAACAAGACTCGAATATCCTGACGCAACACTTGAAGAATTAGGCGAGAGACTAGAGACTCGCATAACAAAGAGTGCCGTTAAATATCGCTGGACAAGAATAGAAAAATTTATAGAATCCAGTTATACAAGCCTGTTATAAATAAAATAGCTAGATTCATAAAATTTGCTGTAAAATATCGTTATGTATTACCCATAAAATTTTTTATAGAGAAGGAAGGATATTTTTATGAAGCTAAAAACTTTCACGCCCGCTGATGTTGCAGGCAAAAAGGTATTAATGCGTGTTGATTTCAACGTACCCTTCAAAAATGGCAAAGTAACGGACGACTCTAGAATTCGTGCACACACAAGCACACTTAAAAAATTACTTGACGCAGGCGCAAAGGTCGCTTTAATTTCCCACTTTGGACGGCCTAAAGGAAAAGTAGATCCCGCGTTCTCACTTTCCCAGATAGTCCCTGACATTGAGAAAGCCTATAATCTCAAAGTAGTATTTGTTAATGACTGTGTAGGAGAAAAAGTTATTTCCGCAGTTGATTCGATTCAGCCCGGTGAAATAGTAGTACTTGAGAATTCACGCTTTCACCCTGAAGAGCAGAAAAATGACCCCGAATTCAGCAAAAAAATGGCAGAAGGCTTTGACGTGTTCGTAATGGATGCATTCAGCGCGAGCCACCGTGCGGACTGTTCAACAAGCGGCGTTATTCCGTTCGTTAAGGCTGCATTTGCTGGTGATTTATTAGAGCGTGAAGGCGAAATGCTCGGTGCAGTCAGTGAGAATCCCGCAAAACCCTATGTATTAATTTTAGGCGGCGCAAAAGTTTCAGATAAAATTGACATCGTAGGCAATTTATTAGACAAGGCAACGACTATTTTAATCGGCGGTGGAATGGCTTATACATTCTTAAAAGCTCAAGGAAAAGAAATCGGCAAATCTTTATGTGATGAAGAAAGACTCGATTTTGCAAAAGATACACTCAAGAAGGCAGCCGATATGGGCGTAAAAATTTTATTGCCTGTTGACAGCGTTGTTGCTTCAGGAATTGACGCGAGCGACACGGAAATTGTATCAAGTGACTCAATGCCAGCCGACAAAATGGGACTTGATATAGGCCCTGAGACAGTAAAGAATTTTATCGCGGCTCTTGACGGGCCCTATGGGAGTATTTGAGGACGCAAAATTTGCAGAAGGCACGAAAAAATTAGCGGCGGCAGTAGCAGAAATGACTCAGAAACATGGCACAATTTCAGTAATAGGCGGCGGCGATACAGCGAGTGCAGTACGTCAATTCGGTGCAGCTGATAAAGTTTCTCACGTCTCAACAGGCGGCGGCGCAAGTCTTGAATACTGCGAGGGCAAAAAATTACCCGGCATGGAACCTTTTAGAGTCTAAAGGAGTATAAATCATGAGCAAAAAAATTTATCTTTATGGCAACTGGAAAATGAATAATAATTATGCCGAGACAGAAAAATTTTTTGAGAGCTTCCCGGCAGTCTATGAGCCTTACAAGAATGACTCAAATCTTGAAGTAGGAATCTTTGCGCCCTTTACTTCATTATGGCCGCTTTCACAGGGTGCGAAAAAATGCGGGATCGTTCACGGTGCTCAAAATGTTTATTACGAGCCTAAAGGAGCATTTACCGGCGAAATTTCAATCCCCATGCTTAAAGAATACGGCGTAACTCATATTATTATCGGTCATAGTGAAAGACGACACATTTTCGGCGAGTCAGATGAGTTAATCGCTAAAAAAGTAAAAGCAGTACTCGACGCAGGAATGACTCCGGTTTTCTGTTATGGTGAGACTTTAGAAGAACGCGAGTCCGGCAATACTTTCACAGTTATGGAGCGTCAATTAAAGAGTGCAATTAAAGATTTGACTCCTGATGAGATCAAGAAAATTATTTATGCTTATGAACCGGTCTGGGCAATAGGCACGGGCAAATCAGCAACGAGTGAACAGGCTCAAGAGGTCTGCGAATGGAGTCGCAAATTAATCGGCGATAACAGCGTTGTAATACTTTACGGCGGCAGTGTTAAAGGCTCAAACGCTAAAGAATTATTATCAATGAAGGACATTGACGGCGCATTAGTCGGCGGAGCTTCATTAAAGCCTGAGTCATTCCTTGAAATCTACGGAGCATATAAAGGCTAATAAATTTTCATGCTCTCGAGTTTTATTATTAATTCGGGGGCATTTTTTATCGCTATTATTAAGTAAGGAGGCATTTATTTATGAAATTCAAAAAAGTTTTTTGCGCGGCAGTTCTTGTCTTGACTGTATTAGCAAGTTCTGTATTTGCTGCACCTCAAGACGCATTAAGCCTCAGGCCTGACAATTCATTTTATATTGCTATGGGCTTGAGTGATGCCGGGAATTTGTCGCGCTGGGTATTGTCTCAAGAAAACATTGACGCTTTTATGCCGTTCATTCTTGCGTCTGAGTCCTCAAATGAAATAATCGGGATTCTTGAACTTGTGCGTTCTATCACGTCAAATACTCCGTTAAAATCAGTAGCTTTTCTTGCTGGCGTAACAAAAGAAAATCCCGGCGAACCTTTTGTGCAGATGGCCTTTACAGTAGATGACAAATTAGCACCGACTCTCGCAAAAATTAAGGACGGTACGGCGAAGGATTCAGATTTTGCTAAATTATTTCTCGGCTCAGACAGTGCTATGCTTTCATTTGTTGAACCCATGATAAAAGTAAAACCGGGCGAAGATGGTACTTACACGATTAATAACGAGATAAAATTTAAGGCCGTCGGTGATTTGTTAATTCTTGCACTGTCAGACGATGATTTTAAAGCGTCTTTAAATGCTGTAGACGTAGAAGGCGCGAGATTATTTCACGGTATAGAGCGAAAATTTGACACTGAAGATTTTATATTTACACATTTAGATTTTGAGACCATAAAAAATTTTGCTGATGACGAGGATTTACAGAAAGTAACAAAATATTTTGCAAAGCCTCTTAATGCCGAGTTTGCATTTAAACGAGTCCCCGATAAATTTTACATGTCATTCGGCTTAAATATCCGTGAAGCAATCAAGAAAGAATATATTGCTAGATTACTTGATGATGAAGTCCCTGCAGTTAAAGGCTGTTATATAAATCTTGACAACGCGGGCGGGAGTACTTCTCCAATACTTGCAATGGCTGGAATTTTCCGCGCATCAAACCTTTTAAAGGATAAGGACGTAAAACAAGCATGGGCAGACGGCACAAAACTTCTCGAACAATTTACAGGCATAACTGAAGCTGAATTATTAGCTATTCTTAATGGTGCATTCTCAATCGTAGTAAATGACGTTATCAATATGCAGGGGATAAAATTTCCTGCTCTTTACATGTCATTCAAGGGACAAGAAGGAGCACCCGCAAAAATCTTTGAGAGATTAGCGAATTCTAAATTTTTCGCACGGATTCAAGATAAAATTTTACAGCTTGACTCGTCAATAAGTCCTGTATCATGCTTAGTAATTGATCACGGTGATTCATTAGCGTTTGATTTTGCTGATTTAACGAGCCTTAACGAGAAGCCCCAGCCCTCAGGAGCATTTGCAGAAGTCTTGAATCATGAGGGAATTTCTGTATTATGGCTTGATTTCGCGGGGATTCAAAAATGGATCGCTGATAATAACGTCATGGAAATTCTTACGCCTATGGCAAAAGTTTTCGGATATGGCAAAATCGCCGAAGACGCAGCAAGCATTCTAAGCGCAAAATTTTCTGTACCTTCTTTGTTAATATGGGCAGAATCAGAAGAAAAAATACACTGGGAATTTGCAATAAATAACGAAGTTGCGCCGGAAGATGGGCTTTTAGTGAGAATCGTGAGAATCTGCAAAGATTACATGACTCCAGCTCCAGCTCCAGAACCGAAAAAATAATATTAAGCAAAAATTTTTTAATTATATAAGCTCACGACCACACCCCTTGGCCTCATTTTACGGGGTCAAGGGATTATTTTTTGCGAAAGGGGAAGGAAATTTCACAAAATGAGCATTCAAGATATACGAGAATTTTTTGATAAAGAAATAACTACGCGCTCTCTAGAGAATTTCGGGCAATCAAGATTATCAGAAAATGCTATTTGGCTTTTAGAACAACGATATTTTGTGCAGAGATTCGACTCTGAGATAAACGGAATCAGGCAAGAAAATAATTTTGAAGAATTTGCCCGCCGAGTCGCCCGCACTGTAGCAAGTGCAGAAGTAAATTACTCTGACTCGGTTGAATGGCTTGTAACTCTTGAGAAAAATATCGCGAGTGATATATTAAACCGCCGATTTTTATTTAATTCGCCCTGTTTATTCAGTGCTGCGGCAGGACTTACGATTATTCCTGAAATGGCCGAGATAATTTATAAATCGCCTGACTTAATGACTTATGAGGACTACCGCAAAATTTATGATTCACGCACAAAGAATCAACAATTATTTGCTTGTTTCGTGATAAGCGTTCCCGACAGCATTGAAGGAATATTTGAATCCGTCAAGAATGCCAGCATTATAAGCAAATTCGGCGGCGGAGTCGGTGGAAATTTCGGGCATTTGCGCGAACACAGTTCAGAAATCGCAGAGACATGGAACACTATGGGCGCAGTAGTCGTTCAGGGCGGAAAGAGGCGCGCTGCTTTAATGGGTATGCTTTTCGATGATCACCCTGATATTTATGATTTTATTGACTGCAAAACTGAAGACGGCAAATTATCATATTTTAATATTTCCGTTGCAATTTCTGATAAATTAATGCAGTCAGCAGAGAATGACGAAGATTTTGATTTACATTCAAGAGTTGATAACTCAGTTGTAAAGACTGTTAAAGCTCGTGAATTATTAAATCACATTTGCGAGTCAGCTTGGAAAAGGGGCGATCCGGGAGTCTTCTTTATTGACAGAGCTAGACAAGATAATTTGCTGAAACTGGGCGGCTCAGAATGGGAGATTGAAGCGACTAATCCATGCGGTGAGCAGCCATTACCGAATTTCACGAGCTGTAATTTAGGTTCGATTAACGTAGAAAAATTTGTGAATGAAGACAGGACATTTAATTATTCGGGATTTTCTGCGCAAGTGTTCAGATCGATTTATTATTTAGATTTAGTAATAGATGCCTGCTCATATCCTTTAGAGAAAATAGGCGAGAGAACGAAATTAATTCGCCCGGTCGGACTGGGAATAATGGGACTTGCGGACGCTTCAATAATGCAGAATATAATTTACGGATCAGGAGAATTTAACGCGTTCTGTGAAAAACTTTCAAGTATATTAGCTCGTTCTGCCTTGCTTGCAACTGTAAAAATAGTTAACGACGTGAATAAAAGCCCCTTCCCTGAACATGAATTAGTCAGCAAATTATTTGAAGGCTATAACGTTCCTGAGTCGCGTGAAGAATTTGACTCAATGCTGCGAACAATGAGAGAAGGGAAGAATATTCCTGTTACACTGATAAATACTCTATCAAGTTTTGAATTTAATGATGACTTAAAATTTGTCTTGGAAAATTTATTTGCTGGGAAAATGCGCAACAGCCGGAGACTCTCAATAGCTCCTACTGGGTCAATTTCTATGATTCTTGATACGAGTTCAGGAATTGAGCCAAATTTTGCGTGGTCATGGAATCGCCGAATAATGAAGACCGACGGGACAGGCTTTGAAGATATAGATTTCTGGCACAAATTATTAACTCCAGAACAGCGCAATGAATACAGAGCAACGGGCGGGAGACTCACAAATCCTGCATATGTTACAGCATATGACATAACGACTCAACAGCATGTAAATGTAACGGGAATTTTTGCGCAAGTTGTTGACAGCGGAATAAGCAAGACGGTTAATTTGCCGAATTCAGCAACAATTGAAGATGTTAAACAAGTTTATAGAGAGTGCTATAACATGGGCTGTAAGGGAATAACTATTTATCGGGACGGTTCACGCTCATATCAGCCTATAGAAGTCAAGAAAGAAGAGAAAGAATCCGACGAACAGGGACAGAAGCCCGAAAATAAATACAAAAAAGTAAAAGAACGTCCCGGCCTCGTTGTCTATGGTAAGACAATCAAAGATAAAACCCCGTGGGGCAGCATGTACGTTACAATGAATTTTGACGGCAAAGAACCGTTTGAAATTTTTGTGAATGTTGGTAAGAGCGGCTCAGAGTTAAAGGCAATGACTGAAGCATTATCGCGGGTAATTTCAATCGGTCTGCGTTCAGGGTGCAGCCTAGAAGATTTTATTGACACTCTGAAGGGCTTATCAGGCAAAGAATATTGGATGTTGGAATTCAATGATAATTATGCAGTTCGCTCGATACCTGATGCAATAGCGTTAATGCTTGAAAAATTAATAGATCGTGAAGTAATAAATGCAAGAATGAGCGATAAATCAATGATTTGTCCCGACTGCGGGGCACCGCTTGAGAGAATATCGGGCTGTGAATACTGCTTTAGCTGCGGTTACAGTCCTTGTAAATAGATGATTTTGCGAATATATAAATCTCCCTCACGCGTCAATAATAGAATGAGGGAGAATTTTTTTTTGCTTAAACGTGCAGACAATCGCGCAAATATTTTAATGAGCTTTCACGCAAGATATTTAATTTTTCGTTGACTTCATTATGATTAATTTCATCGGGGCGGGCATTCATTCCAGATGTATAAATATGATTAGTAAGATTTGTACTTGCTAATATACTTTCAATTCTGCCGAACATATTTTCCACTCCATTTTGAGAGCGTCTAAATACTATAAAATTTTTTCCGAAATTAACAGAGAACGCCGTCCCATGAAATGAGTCAGTGAAAATCAAATCAGCATGATTAAATAAATATAAGAATTCATTAATTCCAGCTACATAACCCGGCAAATCAGGATTCATATAATTATATAAATTTATAATCGGCAAATTTTCGGCAGCTTGTTTTATTGCCTGCTCATATTCCGGTACTATATCGCCTAAAAAAAATTGCAGCGCGTATTGTTCCGGCAAATCAATATCA
>CAJOEQ010000163.1 GCA_905233515.1 uncultured Synergistales bacterium | reverse complement strand
CTTTAGGAATTCCCAGCATTGTAATTGTTACGTCGCATTCTTTGAGACAATCATTTATTGTGCTGTGAAATTTTGCGCCGTTGCTGATAATGTCATAAACTTTCATAATTTGCCGCGCGTAAACGTGAACTTCAAAGCCGAGTTTTAATAAATTTTTTACCATAGGTTTACCCATTCTGCCGACTCCTATGAAAGCTATTTTTTTCATGCCCATTTATGTGTTAATGCCTCCTTTAGAGAAAATTATTATTTATTATATTATCATGTATTATAGCTTTATTTATTTATTACTCGCGATAAAATTTATTATTATTATTTTAGGAGTCTTTATAAATGAACGATAAAAAAATTTCTGTAGCAATGGCCTCATACAACGGCATAAAATATTTAGGTGAACAGCTAGACTCAATCAGGACTCAGACTCTAAAACCTGATGAAGTAATAATTTGTGATGACTGCTCAAATGACGGCACGTTTGAATTCTGCAGTGATTATATAGCGAAATATGATTTAACAGGCTGGACAGTTTACCGCAATAATAACAATTTAGGAGTCCTGCAAAATTTCCGGCTGGCTCTCTCTAAATGCACAGGAGATTATATTTTCACGAGTGATCAAGATGATATTTGGCTGCCTGATAAAATTCAAGTTATGACTCAAGCAATGAACGAGAATCAAAATATAATGCTGTTAGTGTCAAATTATCAGGCAATTGACTCGAATAAGCAAAAAATTAACGCTCATTTAAAGAATATCACAAGAAATGACGGCGAAATTATTAGACTCCCGTTAAAAAATTACTGGCTTGAAAACGTCAGGCCGGGCTGTGTTATGGCATTCAGGCGTGAAATTTTAGAGAGACTCAAAATTTTTGATTTAGCTGATAAACTTCATGACTCTATACTTTGGCAGCACGCGATTATTATAGACTCGCTTTATTTAGTTAACAGGCAGTTAATATTATTCAGGCGGCATGAAAATAACGCAACTGCAGCATTTCATCCGGCACTATCACTTGAGCAAAAAATTAAATATTTATATCAGGACTCAGAATTATATAAAAATTTTTTAGCTCATTCTGAAAAACTCGGCATTAACGAGAGTAATCGCAATTTACTAGCTAAAAAAATAAATTTTATCGAGCAGCGAATAAATATTTTAGCTAAGAAAAATTTATTTGCTATTATATATTTTGTTATTGCTAATATAAAATTTTATCCGACCTTGCGCAACGCATTATCGGACATTTACGCAGCTATTTTTATAAAAAATTAGGGAGATTTAATACTTGAAACGCTCAGTAATAAAAACTTTTTCGCGGTTATACAGCAATCAATCAATACTAGAACGCGCGGGAATTTCAGCACGTGCCTTTACTTGTCCAAATGAGGCGCATTTAATAGCAATCTTCCCGGACTCACTTCAGGCCGCAGAATTCATGAATGACTCGAAAATTCTTCACCCTGAACGAAATTATTTCATGCTTAAAGAATTGCCGTTATCAGCGCAGAATACCGGCATAAAAGCATTATTACTCGAACGGGGCGAGACTCTTAGAAACTGGGTAAAAGATTCGGGCGTTTTAGTGGCGACTCCCGGGGCGTTAATGTCATCTTGCTTGCTTGGAAGTGCTAAACTCGACATAAAATTATCTCAAAAAATTCCCCCCGATAAAATTAAATCTTGGCTCGAAATTGCAGGCTATAAACGTTCAAATTTAGTCTGGGCACCGGGTCAATATATTCAGCGCGGTTTTATTCTTGATGTATTTGATCCCGGTTATGCTATGCCGCTGAGATTTGAATTTTTTGATGACGAGATAGAGAGAATCGGCGCATTTCACCCTGACACGCAAAAAAGCAGCTCCGAATTAATGGCACTTGATAATATAACTCTGCACGGATTGAATGAGTCAGTGCAAAAATTTCCTGATGATTTATTGCCGCCTGATACGTGCGTGATTTTATATGAGCCTGACAAAATAGAGACTCAATCAGAATCTTTTATATGGCTTTGGCGTGAATTATATTACGAGACTGGATCAGAATATGACGTAAAATTCTGGCTTGAAACTTTCATGAAATTAGCTATTTTCCCAGTCATAAGAATCACGTCAAACCCTGACAAGATAAATGCTGAACTCTCAACTGAGCCATTACCGGCATTTAAAGGCAGTCCCGAATTAATTTTGCGTTTATGTGATGACTTACAAGCAAGAAATTACAAAGTTGAAATTTATTCGCGCAACCCAGTTTTTAAAAAATTGCCCTATGAGATTCACGAGGAGTCAATTACTGCGGGATTTGTCGATAATGCTTTTAAGCGCGTATTTATTTCAGACAGGGAATTATCAGGAATCACCGCAAATATTTCGTTAACTCAGTGGCGCGCGCCTAACGAATGGAACGAGGGCAGATTATCACCGGGTCAGCTTGTAATACATGACGATTTCGGGCGGGGAGTTTTCCGAGGAATTGAAAATATTAACGCGGCTGGAGCTCCTGTTGATGCTCTTGTTATAGAATTTGCCGATAATCAGAGATTATTGATTCCCGTTCTGCAGTCTTACAAATTAACCGGCCTGAATGAACACGAGAACGAAAATATTACTCTTGACAGTTTACGCAGCAAAGCATGGAAAAATAAATCTCGCAAAACTCAGGAGCAAGCCGAGGCAGAAGCAAAAATTTTACTGGAAATCTACGCAAAAAGAGAACTCGAACGCAGAAAGCCATTTGACGAGCCTAACGAAATGTACGACGAATTTATTAAAGCATTCCCGTATAATGAGACTTCAGACCAGTTAAAAGCAGTCAGCGAAATCATGAAAGATTTATCATCAAATTATCCTATGGATAGATTATTAGTCGGTGATGTAGGATTCGGGAAGACTGAGGTCGCTTTACGTGCGGCATTTAGAGTTATTAATTCAGGCTTTCAAGTTTGTGTGCTTGTTCCTACGACTATATTAGCACAGCAGCATTTTACAACTTTTCAATCAAGATTGAGCGGATTTCCTGTTAAAGTCGGTCTTGTCTCTAGATTTGTGAGCTCTAAAGAAGTCAAGAAAATTTTAGAATTAACTTCAGCGGGACAAATTGATATATTAATCGGGACTCATAAATTGCTGCAAAAAGGCGGGGTAAATTTTAAGCGTCTAGGTTTATTAATTATCGACGAAGAACACAGATTCGGAGTCATGCATAAAGAAGGACTCAAACAAAATTACGGCTCTGTTGATATTTTGAGTCTTTCAGCGACTCCGATTCCTAGAACTCTAGCAATGTCGTTAAGAGGTCTGCGGAGTATTTCCGTGTTGTCGACTCCTCCTGAAGATAGATTGCCGGTTTCTACTTATGCCGCAATAATTCGCAAAGCAATAACTTACGAGCTTAACAGGGGCGGGCAGGTTTATTTTTTGTCTAACAAAATTTCACGAATGCCCGAGCATGAAAAAATGTTAAATGCTTTCTTTCCTGATTCACGAATTAAGACAGCTCACGGCCAAATGAACGAGAAAGAATTAGAGTCTACTATGCTTGAATTTTATTCGGGACAAATTGATATTTTAATCGCAACGACAATAATAGAAAGCGGCTTAGACGTGGGACGTGCGAACACGATTATAATAGACAATTCGGCGGAACTGGGACTCGCTCAAATGTACCAGTTAAGAGGCAGAGTCGGAAGGCGCGGGGAACGGGCATTTGCTTATTTCTTTTACCCTGATAAGAATTCATTAACTCAAGATACACAAGATAGACTCGATGCAATTTCTACGATGACAGATTTAGGATCGGGCTATGAGATTGCAAGACGTGATTTAGACATCAGGGGCGGCGGCCAAGTGGGAGGCACTCAACAGCACGGGAATCAGAAGTCAGGAAATTTCACAGTTTTTTATCGCATGTTAGAAGAAGAGTTAAACAGACTGCGAGGGATAAAGATTCCTAAAAAAGTAGAAATAATTTCAGACAGGGGCGGCGGGCTGATTCCTTCTCACTATATCCCGCAGGATGATGTAAGAGTTACTATTTATAGAAGGCTCGTTTAATTTGCTAAGTGAAATGCTTGACAGGTTCGGCAAAATTCCCGACGAGGCGAATTATTTAGCGGGACTCACTGCATTAAGAAATTTCGGCGGGCAATTCGGAATTAATAAACTCGAAATCAGAAAAGGAGTAGTAAATATTTATTGCGAGAGTCGAGAAATCCCCGATAATATCAAGAAATATTTGCGTTTTCTTGGCCGTAACATGAGATATATTAATTAATGTTATAATATTTCTCACGAGGGAGCCTCCAGATGAGGTAACAGGGACTCGTCATTCAGCGAGGAACCGCCCTGTAGAATCGAGGTGTATACGATGTCTGATAAGCGGACTCGTAAAGCCGGAAGACGAAAACAGCGGCGCTCATTCCTTGACCGGATAGATAAGCTCGCCGCTGCCATCTTCT
>CAJOEQ010000162.1 GCA_905233515.1 uncultured Synergistales bacterium | reverse complement strand
GAACATGGCCGCAAAATTAAATCTTTCAGGGCGAGGTTTAAGCAGGACTCTAAAAGTTTCACGAACTATTGCAGATTTAGCAGGCGATGAGTCAATCCAGAAAAAACACGTTGCTGAAGCTCTAGTTTTCAGACAAGGCTGCGGGAGAAGATAAAAAGTTTATTACTCTGCAAAAATTGTGATAATATCTATAAAATTTTTTGAAAGTATTTATTTATTTCAGGAGGCAAAAATTTTTAATGGACAGTAAAGACTATAAAGATACTCTAAATTTACCCGTTACAAATTTTCCAATGCGGGCGAATTTATCAAAACGTGAGCCGGGATTTCTTGAATTCTGGCACTCTCACGACATTTATCACAAAGCACTAAACGCACGAAAAGATTCACACGAACATTTTGAACTTCACGACGGCCCTCCCTATGCAAATGGAGATATTCACATCGGAACAGCTTTTAATAAAGTCTTGAAAGATTTTATTGTGAAAGCAAAAACAATGACAGGACGTTATACGCCATATGTGCCGGGCTGGGATACTCACGGGCTGCCGATTGAGTTACGAGCATTGAAGGACGGCGGACTCTCGAAATTAGGAACTGGAATAGATCCCGTTGAATTACGCAAAAAATGTAAAGAGACTGCATTACACTATTTAGACGTTCAGCGTGAAGAGTTCAAGAGACTCGGAGTCTTAGGTGAATGGGATGACCCGTATATAACGCTTGATCCCGCATTTGAACATTTAGAATTACACGCTTTTGCTGACATGGTAAGCAAAGATTTAATTTATCGCGGATTAAAGCCTGTTTACTGGTGCACGGATTGCCAGACAGCTTTGGCCGCCGGAGAAATTGAATACTGGGACGAGGAGTCGCCTTCTGTTTATGTTGCTTATCCCATGCCTAATATTTCGCAAAAATTTCCGGAATTCGCAAATAAAGATGTCTATATAGTAATTTGGACTACGACTCCGTGGACTCTGCCGTCAAGTGCTGCCGTTGCTGTTCACCCGCGATATGATTACGGATTTTATGAAGTTGACGGGAAAATTTATATTCTTGCTGATGGATTAAAAGATTCAGTCTCTAAAGCAACAGGCTTGAATTTAGGTGAGGCAATAAAACTTGTTAAAGGCTCAGAACTTGAAAATTTAAAGCCTCTTCACCCGTTCTATGAGCATGAATTATTAGTAGTCTTAGCTGATTATGTAGAACTTGAGACAGGTACGGGCTGCGTTCATACTTCACCGGGGCACGGTGTAGAAGACTACGAGACGGGCGTACGTTACGGCTTAAGAGTATTCAGCTCCGTGAATCATTCCGGACACTTTGAGCAGGAATTACCCATTGTAGGAGGCATGAATTTATCAGACGGCGGCAATAAAGCTATTGAGTTAATCAAAGCTAAAGGGCGTTTATTAGGACTCGGCAAAATCATGCATAGTTATCCTCATTGCTGGCGCTGCAAGAAGCCCGTTATCTTCAGAGCAACTGATCAATGGTTTATAAATGTCTCTAAATTCAAAGATGAGGCCTTAAACATAATTGACAACAAAGTTAAATGGATTCCTGAATGGGGACATGACAGAATTTATAACATGGTGAGTTCTCGTTCTGACTGGTGCATTTCTCGTCAAAGAGTCTGGGGCGTTCCTGTTCCTGCTATGCACTGCAAAGACTGCGGGGCGTTTACTCTTACTCCTGACAGAATTAGAATTTTAGCCGAAAAAGTTAAAGACTCACCCGATGGGACTTCTATATGGTGGCGCGAAAGTCTTCAAAATTTATTCGGAGATCTGGCCAAGTGCGATAAATGCGGCTCTCACAACGTCGAGAAAGACAGCAATATTTTAGATGTCTGGTTTGACTCCGGAGTCTCTCATATGTCAGTCTTAAATGAAAGATTCGGACTCAAATGGCCGTGTGATATGTACTTAGAAGGCAGTGATCAGTATAGAGGCTGGTTCCAGTCTTCACTATTAACTGCTACGGCGATAAAAGGTGAAGCACCCTATAAACAAGTTTTGACTCACGGATTCACTCTCGACGGAGAAGGCCGGAAAATGTCAAAATCTCTCGGAAATACTGTAGCACCTAAAGAAGTTTGCGATGAGTTCGGCGCGGATATTTTGAGACTCTGGGTTGCGTCAACTGACTATAGAAATGACGTTAGAATCTCAAAGCCTATATTAAAATCTTTATCCGAGACTTACAGGCGAATCAGAAACACAGCAAGATTTTTACTCGGAAATTTGCACGATTTCAGCCCTGAAAAAAATTCTCTCAAATATGAGAATCTTTTATCAATGGATAAATGGATTCTTGATAGACTTCACCGAATTATTAAGCGAGTCCGTGAAGCATTCGAAGATTACGAGTTTCATATTCCCGTGTCGTTGATTCATTCGTTCTGTGTGAATGAATTAAGCGCGTTTTATCTTGATATTAGCAAAGATAGATTATACGTTGAAGGAATTGACTCAATCACTAGAAGGAGCGCGCAAACTGCAATGTGGGAGATTCTTTCATGTTTAACGAGAATGCTCGCGCCTTTGATTAGTTTCACAGCTGAAGAAATTTGGCATGAAATGAGAGGAATCGACTCGACTCTTCCTGAAAGCATATTTTTATCGGACTTCCCAGAACAGGACAAATCACGACTCAATGACGAGCTTAATAATTTATGGGATGACGCAGTAAAATTCAAGAGCGCAATTAGTAGAATGCTTGAGACTATGAGAGCCGACAAAACAATCGGGACATCTCTAGAAGCAGCCGTACAAGTTAAGGAAAATGACTCACTTGCTAAATTAGCGGACTCATTTACGACTGAAGAATTAGCAGATATTGCTATAGTCTCAAAATTTGAATGGGTAGAAAATTTAAC
This sequence comes from uncultured Synergistales bacterium, assembly GCA_905233515.1. Classification (GTDB taxonomy): domain Bacteria; phylum Synergistota; class Synergistia; order Synergistales; family Aminobacteriaceae; genus JAFUXM01. Next base: position 576 of record CAJOEQ010000162.1, on the reverse strand, counting down.
GCTGCCTAGAGTCTTTACTGATTCTGAGACAGGTTTAGAAATTGCCGGAGGATTCACTACTGGGAGCAAATGCCCACGCTGCTGGAAATATTCCGAGAATGTGAACGAGAACGGACTTTGTGAGAGGTGCGCCCATGTTATGCACGAAGCATAGTGAAGTAAAATTGCAGGATTTAGGCGGGGGAGTCTCTCGCAGGATTCTGGCATATACTGAAAAATTAATGATCGTTGAAGTAAATTTTTGCGCTGGAAGTGTCGGAACAGTTCACACTCACCCGCATTCACAAAACGTGTATATAATTTCAGGACGGTTTAAATTTACCGTAAACGGTCAAGATATAGAAGTCGGAGCAGGGGACTCGTTAGCTTTTGAGCCAAATTTGCCGCATGGGACTATATGTCTTGAATCTGGGACATTGTTAGACATTTTTACGCCCATGAGAGAAGATTTCTTGAATAATTAAAATTTTATTCCCTCTGTGAAATATCAGGGGGATTTTATTTTTTTGCAAGATTTAAATTTATGCTAAACTTACTCGATAAATATATTTTCGAAAGAAGGATATATATAATGCA
>CAJOEQ010000161.1 GCA_905233515.1 uncultured Synergistales bacterium | reverse complement strand
TTAGCATAAACGCAAACTTGTTCGGATGATTCTAATTCTATTTTCATATTTTGCTCTACTGTGCTGTCAAGAATTGCATACGGCTGAACGTTCTTTCTTGTTTTAACTGCACGAGGAAAATTTAAATCTGTCCCGTTTTTTCCCATTGTAAAAACTGAGCTGTCATAGCTTTCACTCGTCATGTTATAAGTTACCTGCTGAATTATAATCCCTGCACGCTCATTATTTATTAAATGAGTTACTTGTTTTATGAACTCTTCAGGATTTAAAGCAAACATGTTAAATTTTTCTCGTTCAATACCCGCTAAAATTTTTGCAACTGTCCGGCGGGTTAATTTCGTATCTTTCGCTATTTCTCCTATGAAATCATATTTTGCGCTGCTGACTCCTGAAAATTTTATTTTCTCCGTGCGAGTCCTCTCCTGCTCAAAGTCCGATAAATTTTCCTGCATTCCCGTTGTAATCGTTATAAATGCTTGACTGATTGATAATTTTTCATTTATTGCCTTGATAGAATTCTTTATTAATTCCTCGCTGTCAAATTCTGCCCTGTATGAATATTTATGATTAATCAAGCTCCATAGCCTTTGGAACTCCTCACGATAAAAATTTTTATTCAAGGGATTATCAAGTATCTTAGCTGCCCGGCCGTCGTCTATCATTTCTCTAATCAAAGCTGAGTCAAAAATTGCCCTGATTACTTTATGAACTCCCGCATTTATTCCCTCAGGTAATTCAACAAGTCTATTATTTTCGCTGTCATCATGATATTTTTGCGTGATATTGTCTTCGAGATCTATATAATCATTCTTAATCAAATAATTATGAATCTTCCGAGCCTGCAAATCAGTTATAATAAATTCTTGACCGTCATTAATAAATTTTTTCCCCGCGAAATACGCAATATCTGCTTTAGTCGGACGATTATATAAATCTTCAATGATCCCCCGCTGAAGTCCTGCTACAAAATCATTATATCCGTCTGAAGCTATAACCGTTAATTTATTCACGTCAAAAATTTTATCATTCAAAAAATTTGCGTCCATTCTCGCGCCGTCCTGATTCACACATAAACGCAAACCCCGCCCGACCTCCTGACGCTTACGAATAGGCGAGTCCCCTCCATGTCTCAACGTACAAATCTGAAATATATTAGGATTGTCCCAGCCCTCACGCAGCGCAGAATGGGAAAATATAAATCTCACTGGCTCATTAAGACTCAATAACCGCTCTTTATCGCGCAAAATTAAATCATAAGCTGATATATCATCGCTTGAGTCATTTCCTCGTTTTGTCATGCTATTTATTTTATGGCCGTGCTTATCAATCGAGAAATACCCCGCATGAGTTTTTTTCGCGTCAATATTTCGCAAGTATTCACTATAGGGCGAATTCTCGTTTATATATTCATTCAGGAGTGTATTATATTCAGTCTCAAAAATTTCGCTGTACTCTGAATTAATTTCTTGGCCGTCTGAGTCATATTTCCTGTATCTGCTGACTTCATCAATGAAAAATAGTGAGAGACATTTTATATTTTGCGTAAATAAATTTTTTTCCTTCTCAAAATGCGCTCTTATTGTCTCACGAATCTGTAAACGCCTTAAATAACTCTCTGAGACATCGCCGACTGCCTCACCGACTCTAATTTTTACACCGTTCGTGAAAGTTACAGCGTTCTCTCTAGGGTCTATATCACTCACAAGAAAGCCGTTATACTGACTCATTTCTCCTGATAAATTATATAAATCGCTCCCATGCTTAATTATTCGTGTAATTCGTTTATTACCGCGTTCAAATTCGAGTCTCGCTTCAGGTGCTTTACTGGGTGAAATTATTATCTCGCTCAAATACATATAATTATGAGTCCCCGGCAAATTCTTAACGTCAAAACATTTCACTTCTATTTTTTTCACGAGTTTATTAACAAATGCATCATAAGCGTCAAGAACATAAATTAAATTATGCAGCTGCTTATGAGTCGCTGAATAAGTCAGTGCAAATAAAGGCTTAAATTTTTTAATCCCTGCCAGAGTCTTAGCTCCTCCCATTTTTTGCGGCTCATCAAGTATTATTATCGGCCTGTTCGCTGCTATTACGTCAATGGGCTTGCGACTCCCGAAATCATCTCGTTCACTGTTGATTATTCTATAATTCTTGCTATTTTCCTTGTCAAAATTTGCATTGAACGCCTGAATATTTATTATCATTATATTTATTCCCGAATCATGGCTGTAAATATCTATATCGCTTAAATTATTTGAGTCATAAACAAAGACTCGCGCTTTTGTCCCGTAAAGCTCCATAAAATGGGACTGGGTTATATCAAAACTTTTCTTGACTCCTTCACGAATTGCAATACTCGGCACTATCACTATAAATTTATGCCAGCCGAATTTTTTATTAAGCTCAAACATAGTTTTTATATATGTATAAGTTTTGCCCGTCCCCGTTTCCATTTCTATATCTAGAACACATGAGCCGATTTCTTTATTTAACGAGTCTGAAAGTTTTATATTATTTCCTGTCTGAACGCGTTTAATATTTCGCAGTAAATCAGACTCACTCAATGAAACGCCGTGATTTCCATAACCGATATAAAGCGAGTCATCATTCTTGAAAATTTCTCCCGTCTCTTGTTCGCTGACCTCGCGCCTATACGTGAAATAATATTTATAGCTTTGTCCCTCGAAAACTTTTATAACGCTGTCTACTGCTCTTGTTTGATATTCCTGCTCCGTGAACTTGAACAGCATATTAAATCACGCTCCTTTTTGTGTCAGGGCTGTATGTCTTGAAAATTTGTTCAAAATTTGTGCTGACACTGTCATTTGCCATGCCGCTGTCTCTGAATACTGCATAATCAGGCTTTCTTTCTGCTATATCCTTCACGGTGTTTTCTGTTATATTGTCATCAAAGCAAGCTATTAAATAATTATCATCAACTATAAAAATTTTCTTACCAAATGTAAAAGCCGTCTCAATCTTGGCCGATAAATTTATACCTAAACGCAGCATTGAATAAATTAACAAATCTTCAGGCGTTCTGTCAGGCTTTATATTATCAGCAAATAATTCTATAGTATCTTGCTTGAACTCTTCAGGGAATAAATAAACGTCTTTAATATTGCTCGAGTCAACTCGGAAAACGCGAAATCCCGTATCAAGCCCGCGAGTCGTCAGGGGGAATTCTTCACGTATTTTGCGGCCTGCACGCCTGATTCTTTCTTGACCTATATCGCAAATAGTTTTATAGCCTGCTTTGAAAGCCTCAGAATTTGCGGGAGTATATTCCGGAATTTGCACAAGTATAAATTTTCGATTCCCGCCGTCCTGCGCATTCAGTGAAATAACTGCGTGGGCTGTTGTTGCTGATCCGGAGAAGAAATCAAGAATTATAGAGTCATTATCAGGTGCTACGAGGTTAAAAATTTGCGATAATAATTTTAAGGGTTTAGGAGTATCAAAATATGATTTGC
>CAJOEQ010000160.1 GCA_905233515.1 uncultured Synergistales bacterium | reverse complement strand
CAATCTAGAGAGAATCGGCGATCATAGCAATAACGTAGCAGGCTATACACTTGAGATTCTTTCACTTGATAAAGATAAAAAGCTAAAAAGGAGCGCATAAATAAAAATGTCAAAGATTTATAAGCTCATGGGAGCAGACAGGAAAATTTATGAATCTGAGACACCGGGGCAATATGGCGGAAATAAAAAGCTGAAAATTTATGGCCGTCTTGATTGTCCGTCGGCACTCTCTGCGATTAGGCGTTTTCCGGGAAGTTATGAGAAGTCGAGAGTCTTTTTTGCTGATGAAAAAATAGCATTGGCTGCCGGTTTTCGTCCCTGCGGTCGTTGTCTAAGAGAAAAATATAAACAGTATAAGGCCGATCCTGAAAAGTATAAATCTCAATTCGGGATTGAGTGAGCTATTTAATATAAAAGCATGAAAAAATTTTTATTGCTAGTAATAATTGCGTTGATTTCAAGTTTTGCTCTCTTATGGGTAAATATTGACGTGAACCCTGAGAGAGTTACAACAATTTTTGCGTCGTCAGCATTCTATGACGTGAACGATAAATTATTTCACGTGAGATTATCGCCCGCGTCTGAATGGCAAATTACAATCCCGCTAAACGAAATGGTTAACGCTGAAGACGGAAGATTTTATAATCACATGGGAATAGATATTCTTGCTTTATTACGAGCAATTTATCAAGATATTACGCGCGCTCATATTGTGTCAGGAGCGTCAACTATAACGAGTCAAGTAATAAGACATAAGGCTTGCTATTTCTGAACGTGAAGGCAGGAAAAGGACTCCCCTCACAAAAATTCGTGAATTCATTATGGCAATGAAAATTGAGCGCGAATTATCCAAGCAAAAAATTTTAGAGTGTTATTTAAATCTTGCTCCATTCGGCGGGAATATTAGAGGCGTTCAGGCTGCGAGCTTGATTTATTTCGGAAAATCTGCATCACAAATTTCCCCCGGTGAAGCGTGTTTATTAATCGGAATGCTTAAGGGGCCGACTCTCTATAGACCTGACACAAGGCCAAGTGCAGCAAAAAGGAGACGCGACGAAATTATAAATCTCATGGAACGCAAAAAAGTTTTTACTCATGACGAGGCAAAACGCGCAAAACTCGAAGAATTACCCCGCAGAAAATTTGAATTACCTTCTAGGGCGTGGCACTTCTCAGAGTTAATATTATCGCAGAATCCGGGAACTCCTAAAAAATTTAATACTAGCTTAAATCTTGAGCTTCAAACAAAATTAGAGGCAATTTTGCGGCAATCATTAAATAATTTTCCGAGTAATATAACTCTAGCAGCTGGAATTGTCGAGAATAAAACCGCGTCTCTTGTAGCATGGGTAGGCAATGCGAGATTTAATTATAATGCTGACTCGGCCTCATGGGTAGATTGCGGGCGCGCTCCACGTTCGCCGGGGTCGACTCTGAAACCTTTTGCTTATTTGTCGGCAATTGAGCAAGGTATTTTATCGCCGTCATCACTATTAGCAGATACTTCTATGGCATTTTCAGGCCGAGCACCTAGAAATTTCGATTTACAATATCATGGAGCAGTAACTGCGCGGGCTGCTTTGTCTGAGTCATTAAATGCTCCTGCTGCTAGGGTTTTACGTGCGGCCGGGTCTGATAATGTTCTTGCGTTAATGCGTTCGGCGGGCTTGAGTCATTTGTCTCAATCTGCTTATTATTACGGGGACTCGTTAATTCTCGGCGGCTGTGATATAACTTTATTAGAAGAGTTAGAGGCTTTTACTTCTATTGCGTCACTGGGAATTCACAGGCAAATAAAATTTTTGCAGGATTCAGCACAAACAAGTGAAAGAATTGCGAGCGAGTCGGGGTGCTGGCTTGTAAGTGATATTTTGACTCATAAGGGTGAATTATCACTATTTGCGCGTGGTACACTTGGCCGGCAATGGAGAGTCGCTTTAAAGACTGGGACATCTTACGGACTCCGAGACGCATGGGCGGCGGCTTGGACTCCTGATTACACCGTTGTAGTATGGGCAGGAAATCCCGACGGCACTTACTGGGAGGGACTCGTAGGAGCTAGGGCGGCGGCTCCTGTTGCAGTAAAAATTTTGCGAGTTGTTTCTCCTAAATCAACATGGTACGATAAGCCTGACGATTTATTTTTACAAGAAATTTGCTCATTATCAGGAAAACCTCCGACGGCCTTATGTCCAGTCAAAAAATATGAATGGTTCATTAAAGGAGTAACAAAGACTCTGCCTTGTGATATGCACGTGATAAAATCCGGTCAATCAGTCGTAAACATGCCCGCAGAGTTCAGCCCGTCGAATAATAAAAATATAATCAAGAAACACGCTGATTTAAGCATAATTTCACCTATTCCGGGAGCGTCGTATTATATTGCACCTTTTGACATTGAGCGCAAAATTCCCATGAAAGCAGAGGGCGCAAAAAAACGCGTATGGTGGTACTTAGACGGGAAGTATATAGGCACGTCATTGCCTGACTCTACATTTTTTCATGATGTACCCGACGGAGAACACATAATCAGTGCTGCTGATTCAGAAGGCAGGAGCGCAGTTGTTAATGTTAAAGTCTTCACGCCCGGCAAAAATAATAATCAATCTGAGAAATTATTTTAGTGATTATTGCTGAGAATTTGTTATCATTCCCAGCAATTTAAAATTTTAATCTTCAGGTTTCCAGTCATTAAAGCGTTGTATTTCTTCCCATGTTGAAGTAAAGAATCTTTTTCCTGAGTCAAGTGCGCGAATTTTATTCATGTCTGACTCTGAAAGCTCAAAGCTATAAACTGAAATATTTTGCTTTATGTGATCTATATTTCTTGAGCCGGGAATTACCGAGAAACCTTCTTGAACGTGCCAGCGTAAAATTATCTCAGCCGGTGTCTTACCATATCGCCCCGCAATCTCAAGAATTACGGGATCTCTGAATAAAATATCATTCCCGCCGTGAGTGCCTCCTAATGGGTACCAGCCTTCAATTGCAATATTATTTTTTGCGCATTTATCGCGAAATTCTTTTCTTTGTGCATAGGGGTGTAACTCAATTTGAACTATTGAAGGCATTATTTCAGCTTTCGAGATTACATCATCAAATAATTCAGGCTTTACGTCAAAATTTGATAATCCTATAGCGCGGACTTTGCCATTTTTCACGGCCTCTTCAAGACCTCGCCAGCCTGCTATATAATCGCCTACTGCCTGATGAAGATATAACAAATCTATATAATCAGTTCCGAGTCTATCAAGCATTTTATTAATTGATTCTGCGACATTTCCGGAATTATAATCAGTTGGCCATAATTTGCTGGTAATCCAAATTTCATTGCGGGGGATTCCTGATTCACGAATTGCAGCACCGACTCCGCGTTCATTCTGGTAGGCGTGGGCTGTGTCAATATGCCTGTAACCTGCTTTCAAAGCAGCTAATACGGCATCATGAGCTTGTTCAACGCTTGAGCGAAAAGTCCCGAGTCCAAACTGTGGCATTTCGAGACCGTTATTTAATTTGATTACTGCTTTATTTGCAGGCGAGTCAATAATATCTAACATTCTAAGCCACGCTATAAACTCAACCGGCCATAAATAATTAGTAAAAGGTTCGTGACCCATTCCGAAATTATGTCCGCCCTTACCGTATAAATGAAGCTCAACGACTCCGCGTTTCTGCCAAGCCTGAATAATTTCAAAACCGCTCTGGCCTGATAACTCATCATCTGAAGACATAGCAGCGAACATCGGAGGCAATTTATCGGGCATATCTCGCATTACTAATTGTCCGTAAATTGAAGCGATAAAATCAGCTTTTGAGTCAAGAGGCGCGCTCTCTGCATTATAGACGGCCATCAAAGCACCCGCAGAAAATCCCACGATTCCGATTTTATTAGGCTTGATATTGAATTCTTTAGCTCTCTCACGCAATATCTTAACAGCTTTATTAACATCGTCAAACGCATAATCAGGTGTAGCAGGCGCATAATTTCCGCTCAAACCTCCTGCAATATAACCGGCCATTTTTTCAGTAACATATGCTTGATAGTCTGACTCTTCACGCGGCGTGATTTCTACACGATATTTTAATATGAACGTAGCAAAGCCTTGACTCCTGAAATATTCTGCGGCCTCATAGCCTCCACTGCCGAAAGTATGATGCAAAAACGCGCCCCCGGGAGCAATTATTATAGCTGCACCGTTTGATTTTCCAGGATCCGGCAAATATGGAATCAGAGC
>CAJOEQ010000159.1 GCA_905233515.1 uncultured Synergistales bacterium | reverse complement strand
TACTGTATGGGAAGAAGCCCGCGCGGTGTCTTCACGTTTAAATGATGTCGAACGGCGTAATTTGCTGGGTGCTTTCTTGTTTTCAGGTGATGATATTAATAAACCTGCAAGCGTCTTATCAGGAGGGGAGAAAGCAAGACTCGCACTGTATAAATTAATGCTCAGTGAGACAAATTTTTTGATTCTTGATGAGCCTACTAATCATTTAGACTATAATACACGTGAAATTGTAGAACGGGCTTTATTGAAGTATCAGGGGACTTTATTAATAGTCTCACATGACAGACATTTTTTAGACGTGTTAGCTGAAAGAGTTTTAGAGATCAGAGACGGCAAATTATATGATTATCCCGGCAATTATTCATATTTTCTAGAGAAACGCGAGGAGTCATTAATTAATAGTCAGGAAATAATTATAAAATCTCCGGCCAAGTCTAAAAAATTAAATAATAACGAGAATTTACAGGAAATCCGCGCGACAAAAAAATTAATTGCTCAATCAGAAAAAAATATAGCTGATTCTGAGTCACGAATTAACGAGATAGATAATTTATTGTGTCAACCTGAAATATTAGCTGACTCAAGCAAAATTAAATCTCTCATGATTGAACGTGATAATCTTGATAAAGCCCTAAAAAATTTTTATTCACAGTGGGAAGAGTTAAGTATAAAACTTGAAAATCTAAAGGAGTAATTTTTTATGAGTGATATTACTATAATATGTTGTTACAGCAATGAAAAGATTTATAATAATTTTCTTGACTCTCTCAAGACTCAAACCTGCAATTATGAGATAATATGCATTGACAACACGGGCAATAAAAAATTTTCGTCATGTTCAAGTGCTTATAATTCGGTCTTGAATCAAATACGCACAAAATATGTAATTTTCTCTCATCAAGATATTTTATTTAATAAACCTGACTCGCTGGCAAAATTTCTAGAATATCTTGATAAAATCGCACCTCATGACATTTTAGGAGTCGCCGGTGTCAAATTTAATGAAGTCGGAGTTTTTGCTAATATTTTGCATAAAAATAAGGCCGGAGAATTTATTTTTGCTGGAGATTTTAGACTTCAAAGTCCTATGATGGAATGCGACACTCTTGACGAATGTTTTTTCGGGGGATATTCTGAACACTTCAGGGCGAATCCATTTGATGAGAAAATTTGCAATAACTGGCATTTATACGCGGTTGATGCATGTTTGAACACTAAGGCGAAATCAGGACATGTATTTATCTGCGATCCTGAAATTTTACACCTTTCAGCCGGTAATTTGTCTATGTTATTTCACTATGAATTTTACAGGCTTTGCGGCAAGTATTCAAAAATTTTTCCGGTTATTAATACGACCTGCACGACTTCAAAGACAGATTTTATTAATCGCAATTATTATTTATTTAGATTTTTCCGGCATTATGTGAAAGTGTTTATATTGTCGCACTTGAAATTATAAACGTGATAGAATCTGATTTAATAATTTATTTAAACAGGAGAGAAATTTTTTATCATGAAAATTAATAACATAATGAAACAAGCTCGCCAAATGCAGACTCAAATGATGCAGATACAGGAAAATTTAGCGAAAGAAACTGTCGAGGCTTCAGTCGGCGGGGGAATGGTAACAACGACTTTTACAGGTCAGGGCGATATTGTCTCAATAAAAATAGATCCCGAAGTCATTAACCCTGATGATAAAGATATGCTTGAGGATTTAATTATTTCAGCAGTGAACGAGGGACTCAAGAAAAGCCGCGAACTCATGAATGAAAGAATGGGAAGTATAACGGGCGCGCTCGGTGCAATGATGCCGGGATTCTAATATGCAAATACTTGACAATCTAGCAAAAGAATTAAAGAAATTGCCCGGTATAGGCTCAAAAAGTGCGCGGAGAATAGCATTTTTTTTGATTCAGCAGGACGAAGAATATTTAAAGCATTTCGGCTCGTTATTCTCAAATCTGCGCAAAAATCTTCATACCTGTTCACAGTGCGGGAATATCTCCGAACAAGACCCGTGTAATATCTGTGAAGATCCTATCAGGGACAAAAATATTTTATGCGTCGTCGAAAATGTAGAGTCTTTATCAGCTTTTGAACATGCGGGAATTTATAACGGGCTTTATCATGTCTTGAACTCTGAAAAGTTATCGGCAAATTTAGCTCCTGATTCTGATTCTGAGTCAGATTCTTTTGATGATGACGGCTTGACTGAACAGGACATAAATTTTTTTGTTTCTCACGTTAAAGCCCTTAAGCCTGAAGAAATTATTATAGCTACCAATCCTAAAATCGAGGGCGATATGAATTATTACACTCTTTTAGAATCGTTAAAATCTATCAAGGGACATAATAAAATAAAAATTACCCGTTTAGCTTCAGGTCTTCCAGTAGGAGGCTTAATAGCATTTGCTGATAAAGTTACTTTGCATACGGCTTTACAGTCAAGAATGAAGGTAGAATTATGAATAAAAATTTTTCATTTATAATAGCTGCTGGCGGTTCAGGTCGTAGGATGGGCGGCAAAAAAAAGCAGTTTATGACTCTTGACAACAAAGAATTATGGCAATGGAGCGCGGACGAGGCCGAAAAATTAAAAGATTCAGGAATTCAAGAAATTATTATAGTTTTGCCTGAAGGTTATAGCGTTGACTGGGTGAATCATTCAATACCGCTGAAAATCGCAAAGGGAGGCAGTACACGCGCTGAGTCGGTCTGTTCAGGTCTGAAAGAGTCAATCAGTGATTTTGTTCTCGTTCATGATGCAGCAAGGCCGCTCGCAAGCAAAGAATTATTTATTAGGCTGATGGATTCAGTAAATCAAGATTGCGGAGTCGTCCCAGTTTTACCCGTTTCAGACGCTTTAAAGAAAATTGACGAGAATAAAAAAATTTCATGCATTGACCGCGATAATTTGTATATAACTCAAACGCCGCAAGTATTTCCGAGAATTAAATTACTTGAGATTTTGCAGAATTGCCCGGATTCTAAAGATGAGGCCGAAGCGTGGCTTAAAATTTATCCCGATAAATTAAAATATGTAGACGGGGAAAAATTTAATTTCAAGATAACGACTGATTATGACATGAGATTAGCGCGTTCACTGGTAAGTAATAATAAAATAATTCGCAGCGGACTGGGCTTTGACGTTCATAAATTAGTCCCTGAAAGAAAATTAATTCTCGGCGGCGTATTGATTGACTCGAGTCTGGGCTTGCTTGGCCATTCAGACGCTGATTTATTGACGCATGCAATAATGGACGCGATTTTAGGTGCTGCGGGACTGCCTGATATAGGGAATTTATTTCCTGCTAGTGACTCGCGCTATAAAGATATAAACAGTATTGAACTTTTGCGGGAAGTCTTGAATCTCGTAAACTCTCAGGGCTGGCGGGTTGAATTTGTTGACTCGTTCATATGCGCTCAAGTGCCTAGATTGAATAAATACAGAGAAATAATCATCAAAAATTTATCGCAATTCTTTAATATAAATCT
>CAJOEQ010000158.1 GCA_905233515.1 uncultured Synergistales bacterium | reverse complement strand
GCGAGGCACGTTTTAAAGCATGGGCCGCTGAAATAAAATCAGATGCTGAAGTAAATATTGCTGAAATGAGGGCAAATTATCAAGTTGTAAACACTCGTCTTGACAATATCGAGAAAAATTTAGAGCAGTTATTTACAAAATTAGGCTTCATGTTCTGTGCATTCACGTTATTATTCACGCTTATACAAGTTTTATTGCGTTAATAGTGCTTGTCGCCCTCATAGTATCCCAGACTTGCCGGTTTTGATGATGATTTATTACGCTGTCTTCTAGTTTTATTTCCTGCCGCTGTTTTCTTTGACTCGCCGCCCATTTTTAGATTTAGTGTGCATGTGTAGCCGTCCGTCAATTTGTGAGTTACTGACTCGATTAAATATTTTCCGTCGAACTGCCCGAACCCTGAGCAAGTGATATTTACTCCTGCTAAAAATTTCAGGTCGCCTAAAAGTGTAATAGTGCCCGTTATTTCGCGTGAATTTGCCTGCTGTAGTCTTTTATGGGCTATTTTATTTGCGTCTGACTGATTCTCGACCCGTTCATTAATTTCTAGGACTCGTTCTGTGCCTTCAGCTGCTGTGTCAGTATCCTGCGCTGTGAAAGTCTCATTCTTGACCGGATGATGATAGCGTACTCTTGAGCTTTTATAAATGCCTGCACACTTTGTAGAAAAACGCCAGCTTATAACTTTAGGGTCAGTACTCTTTATTTCAGTGATTGAGTCTTTTGCCTCGTATAATTCTTCATCGAATATAATAATTTTGTCGTCGTTGATTTTCACGCTGAGGCCGTAATTTTGCGCGGTCTGTGCAAGAAATTCAAGATCTGATAATTCGTTCTGTTCCCGCCGTTCGATAAATGGGTCGTCTGCTACGTCGTAAAAAAGTTTGAGATTATTATTAGCTGCTAAATCACCGGCAATTGTAGAAAATTTCACGTTTTCCCATGCTTTATTGTGTTTCTCGCCACACGCTGATTTGCTCACTTGAGAACTTACGGCCTTAATCTCTATAATTTTAGGAGGGCATGAATAGTTTATCTCGTCGACTTCATAAATGCCGCATGGAAGGGATTCAGTTCTGCTGAAATCGTCCCAGTTATGAATAATAATACTTGCTTGAATCTTATCGCCTTTTGACGGTGCCCAGTCCGAGAGCCACAAAGAATCACGGTCGGCCAGTGAAATATTTATATCGTCTGCTTTGTCGCCTGAGTTGTCATTGAACGTGAAATTAATCAAATAGGGTGCTATGTCGCGTGAAATATCCTTTGTCTGATAAATTATCTTGACCTCAGCGTGTCTTGCAGGATTTGACATTATATTACTCCTTTCCATAAAAAAAGGGAGGAATCGCAGCGACTCCCCCCTGATGAAAACTATGCCCTTAACACAAAGTAATAACCGTCTTCAATGCCGGGATTATTTACATAGTGGAAGAGCTGAATAAATTTCATGTTCTCGTAAGTGCCTGACATATCGGGCGTAAACATCTCGTTTTCTGACGGAGTGTCAGTCCTGATAATTTCAACACGTGCGAGTCTTTCGGGCGTGAAAAACTCTTTGCTGACTTCCGACTTGCTGACAAAGTTATCGCCATTGACGGTGATATTTTCGAGAGAGCTGTTATCCGCAAATTTGAGAGTATATATCATGATATTGTCTCCTTTCATTATGGTACCAGCACGAAATGCGCTATAACCGGGAATCTTGCATCGTTTGCCGACAGCCAGTCAGAGTGATACTGCAAATTGAAATAATCATATCTGCTGGTATTGAACGGGCAGACGTCCTGTAGAACTGTGTTGAAAGCAGACATCGGGCTGTTAGCAGACATGAACGGCACATGCTGAAACAGTGCAAACGGCTGATAACGATAAGTTTTATAGCTGGCCGCGGCGGGAAAGCCTACATTCATGATTTCACTAAGCCTGAAGAGTTCTAATTTGCTGTCTGCTTTAACATGCGGGAGCTTCCAAAGTGAGTTATATACATTGCTGTTGTATACCCAGTGTCTTATAGTCTGAACATGTTCGGCTCCGATAGCGGCTTCAAGTTCTTCAGTGAGTGCCGGCATTACTTCAGTGTGCATCGTTGAAGCAGCATAACCGCCCTCTGTTGTGTTTGTGTCGTTCATGGCATAATAGCGGCCTGTAACTAGTGCCATATGCAGGTGCTTCCTTGTGTATATGTACTGTCCATCCTCATAACCTAGCGGTATATAGCCGCCGCCTAACTGAACTATAATAGCGTACATTTTATCGCCGCCGACAGTCAATTCCCAGTAATCGCCGGGATATAAATCTTTGTATGATGTTTCTTCATAGTCTCCTGTGCCCTTTATATCGGCGTATTGTTCAGCTGTAATTTGTGTGCCTAAGTTCTTGAATCTCGGATACATGTTGTGCCATGTTCTTATTTGTACAACTTGCTGTGAATTTAAGACTCGCGGGTCAAGTTTGCCGGTCAAAGTCTCAAGAGCTGTTAATCTATTGTCTGCGTTCATATTCTCAAGTGTTGAAATTCTTGACTTGCTGCTGGTATTGTCAGTCTCAAGAGTTGAAATTTTTGATTTATTGCTGGTATTGTCAGTCTCAAGAGTTGTAAGTCGTGTTTTTGCGTTATTCCATTCGCCGGCACCCTTTAAACTTTCGAGCCATTGACCGCGAGTCCCTGCGTAACCGTTTCTCACAGCTACCCCGTAAGCATCAAGACTCGCAAGCCATTCCGATTCAGTGCCTGCAAAGCCATTTTCACACGCAATTTTATAAGCACTCTTGCCCGTAATAGTCGCCATATCAGAATCTAAATATCTCGCGAAATCGCCGAGCAGTTCACTTGCCTGTGCCGCAATATCAGCCGAACTGTTTGCCGTCCAATTGCGAAGGATTCTGTATTTACTGCCTGATACACTCTCGCCTAAATACGGGGTAGTAAGCGTTAAATGTGTGTCGTCGCTGATTGAAGCAACTTCATATTCTGTTACATTATCAATGCTGAACATATCGCCGGGCTTGAGTCCGACAGTGGCCCACAATGTTTTACTGCCTGTTATGGCCGTCCCGTTCTTTTGCGCTGTTACTGTTCCTTCACGGTACCATCTTGTGTAATTTGTCATATAATCACCTTTTAAAACCTTTCCTTAGCTTCTCATTGCCTCGAATAATTCATTTATGTATTCAGGGTCGTATTCAAATATGCCCTCTATATCTTCAGCAGGGGACGGAGGAGTCATGAAAATATGAAGGGTCAATTTTCCGTCCATGAGATTTATAATAGCATTCTCTGACTCGATGAACTCAACACGGCCGCCTAAAATCGCATCAACAGCCTGCAGTGAATTTAAATACATGTCAAAACTTGAAATAATTGTGCGTATAAGTCTTATAGTCAAAGGCTCGTCTACTTTCTGCCAGAACGTTAAAATAAATTGATTGCTGATAAAATCAAACATGCGCCTAATCGGTATAAAAGCGTCTTTCACGTCCGTATTTGCAGGATAACAGCCCGTTCTGTTGCCCCATACACGCCAGCCTCCGACCCAGTTTAAAGCCGTAACTATGCCCTGAGAGTTCAAATAATTTGCCTGTTCGAGACCTAAATTAATTTCATCGCCTAAATCATTTACGCAAGAATCCATCTGCAGTAATTCATTACTGGGCGACTTGTACGGAATATCGCCGCGCGCCTTGTCTGTAGTGTTCATGACACCTATTAACTGCGTTGACAAATGATAGACTTTATCACCGAGCTTGATTTTCGGCCAGCACACAAATTGACGCTCAGCCATGTAATTATTTCTGTTCTTCCATTCCGGAACCTGTGAATAATTAGGAGCTCCCGAACTTCCGCACGGAATATCAATTACTGCCTGACCCGTAAAAATTCCGTTGATATTTTCAGCCTTAGCACGCATGACCGCCGCAACTTCCGGAAATTCACTATAGCCGGGAGCAGCAATAAGACCGGGCACGATTCTAAATTTCGGGAAGACTTCATTAACGAGCTCCAAGCCCTTATATGAACCGTCAGCAATATCAATTCCGCCTATAATATCACTTGCTGTTACAGTGCTTAATTTTGCCTTTGTAACTGAAATTCTGCATGAAGTGAGATTTGCTAATTTGCCGCCTGTTATGACGCTAAAAATTGCGTTTCCCTCCGAGTCATATGCAAGTGAATAATCTTTGTCAAGTTCGTAATTATTTTCTGCCTCAAAAATTAGTCCTGCATTGATTATTACGTCCTGGCCGAGATTAATTTTTTTGTCAGTGATTTCATAATTCGTTAGGGGAGTTATTTCTTTGTGCTTTGACGGATCGAATACGTTTATTAACACACATGGACTCATGCCATACAGCGCAAACTGTGAATAAATAAATTCGCACAGAGTATATTTTTCCCAGTCATCGCTATAACCGAATGCGTTTACTGCTTCATCATAGCTGTAGCATAAAACGGGTTTATTGACATTTGCTGCATCCTTCATGAATACCGGAGCAGTGCCGACTATGACGGGGAGTCCTGCTTCCATCTGCACGACAGGAATTAAACTTGTCGGGACCTCGCGCGTATATACACCGTGTTTGAAGGCCATTATCTAGCACCTGCCTTTTCCTGTGCAATTTCGTAGAGTCTGTGTTCGTGAGTGCCTGAAGTATTGATTTTGATTCTAAATTCGTCGAGTTTTTCAGGTGAGCAGAACAAATCTTCAATTTCGGGACATTCTTTAATAGCTTCCTTTACGTTGAAGTCGAAACCGTTAATGAAAACTTGATATTTCTGCAGACCGTGTTTTAACCAGTTAGGGCCGCAATAGACTAGCTGTATCACATTTAATCACCTCGTGAATAATTATATACTATTTATCGCTGTAT
>CAJOEQ010000157.1 GCA_905233515.1 uncultured Synergistales bacterium | reverse complement strand
CTATTATCGAGCAATTTCAAGAAACGCTCATTTTTTAGGAGCATATCCGCCGCGTCAGTGCCTAAAATAAGCATATCGGGATTAATTCCATCCTTGCGCATTTCGCTGGCTATAGTCTTAAGTTGTCCCATAATATCAAATGTCGGTGTCCATCTGTCGGACGTGTCAAAGACTGTGATATTCCCAAATCCATAATCTATAACTTTACGCCTCGTCCCTTGATTGTGAGTTTGCCGTCCTGTTCTGATTCGCCTAATAATTTTTGCGCGAGTGTATCACTTGTAATAACTCTATTCGGAGCGATTAACGGTGTCGAGAAAGTTTTACGCTCATAGCCTTCACGCTCAATACTCTCAGAGCCTAAACGTGGATTCACATAAGGTGCGAGCTTTCTTTTTCCTTCCTGAAATTCAAATGTAACAGTTTCAGTCGGAAACATTACCGGATTGCTAAAATATCTATTCTTAAAGAACATTTTTCGAGGTGGAGTCCTGCGAATGACTCCCGCTAAAGTTTTCGGTTCGTAAAAATCTTGCATGTGTTTATCCTCCTTTATTCGTGCATCTTACGCAAGAAAATCTTGCACTTTCTGAGCGGTTCTCGTGCGAGTTCAATAATTGCGTCATGGTCATCGCTTTCTGTCTCAAACGGGAAAATAACTTTTTCACCGTGAAAATCTCCGTCAAAATATGCTGCCGTCTCTATATAAGCATTCTCGCCAATTTCGATATTGTCGCAAAGAATACAAAAACTATTCGCAGTCGTGAGTCCTGCCTGAGTCGCCGGTATATATTCGTCATTAGCTCCCATTAAGAGAGTGCCGCGCTTAAAATTGCCTTGAGTAGAAATTTTCACTAAATCAATGTGAATAGCACCGCCGGGACTTGCTAGTAAATTATCAGGCGGGGGAGCTTCTCCTGCGTCTTTTATCAGCTGAAATTCTACTAATTTTGAATCGGCCATATTAATACCCCCTCAAAGAAGTTATACTTTTCATGATTAAATCTATATTTCGCTCTCGTTCCTGTTCTGTGTTAGGTTGTTTTTGAGGTTCTAAAGCAGAATTAACAACTTGAGAGTCTTTATGCATTGCGTTGACTTGAGCATTATTTTTATCAGCCTGTAAAAGCTCAATTGCAATATCTCGTGCGTCTCGCGGCTGTTCGTATTTGGCTTTGTTGATAATTTCTTCACGTCCGGGAGCATTGAGACTGTCAAGTAATCTGATTCTTTCACGTTCTGCCTCAATTCCTTTGTTGTAGCCCGCCTCGAACGAGTTTTTTATTTCGTCCGGCTGTGTATTTGCTGTGTTTTGCACGGGCTGTGTAGCCTGATTTACTGCATTTTCGGGCATTGTTATTTTTTCCTCCTGTGAAATCTTAAAATTTGCTGGTAATTTTGCGCTCATAAAATCATCAAGTCGTGAAAATCCTGACTTATTCATGCATACAAAAACGCCTGTATTTGTTGCCTTTGCTGAAATTTTCACGGGGTCGCCGACCTCATCACAGAATTTAAGTTTTAATGCCTCGTCAGCGTCCATCCATGTCTCAGCGTCCATCATTGAATTAATTTTTTCGCGGTCAAGTCCGGTTTTTGCGATATAAACATTTGCGATTGTGTCTCTAATTTTGTCGAGAATTTCAGCAGTCCCGCGCATGTCATCAGCCTGTCCCCATACACCGCCCGCAGGATTGTGAATCATCATGAGTGTATTTCTAGGCATGATAACTTTATCACCTGCCATAGCTATAAAACTTGCTGCACTCGCTGCGAGTCCGTCAATTTTGACAGTAATATTTGCCGGATGTGATTTTAGATAGCTGTAAATCGCTTGAGCCTCAAACACATCACCGCCGACGCTGTTAATTCGTAGCGTAATATTTTCGATTTTGCCCAAATTGTTTATTTTATTTATGAGAGTTTTCGCCCTGATACAGCCCCATTTATCAGAGTCAAAGTCCGCAATTTGGTCATAAAGCAAAATTTCAGCCTCGTTATTTGCCATTGCTGTAACTTTAAACATTTAGCCGCGTCATCTCCTGTCATGTTGTCGATTTTACCTAAATTTTTTATTTTATTTATGAGACCTTGTAATTTTTCTTCTTTTACTCATTGACGGTGATTTAATTCCCAGTCCCCGCCGGTGAGTTCTGCTGTCTCGCGCTGTCTTGTGCTAAAGCCGTTCTCTACACGTAAAATTGCCGCGTTGACTTCTTTTACTGGGTCTAACTGCCCTTGACTCGGTCCGTTCCATTCTGCCCACGAATAAGCATAACGAATCATGGGATCATCAAAAAAGCCCGGAGCTTTTACTCTACCTTTTAGGACTGCCTCACAAAGCCACTCTTCATAAATGGGCTGACAGAAATTATTTGACCACCATTTGCGCCAGTAATTAAATAACTTCCAAGCCTCCAACAATGCCCCGCGACTTGCTGAATATGAACTCTCAAAATTTAAGAATAAGACTTCTGCGGGAATTCCGAGCGCACTTCCTATCTGACGCACAAGAGCCATAACAAACGCTTCAAATGCTGTATTTGGTCTAGCAGGTGAGACTGAAACGGGCTTAGTTCTTAGCGGCAAATCCGCAATCATTCCGTACATGTCATTCATTCCGAGATTTGATAAATTTTTCTTCCAGTCGTCAAGGGCTTCGTTTTCTTCCTGTACTCCCAAATCGCTGGCGTAATTCTCCCCACCTAATTGGTCATCGTTCTCATCTCTAGGTTCATGCTCAAAGAAAATCGCGAAAATCCCTCCGATAACTGCCGCCATTAATTCAGCGTCAGAATACCGGCCTAATTGCTTTCATGTCTCGATTACAGGTGCTAAAAATGGAACTCCCCTATGCTGTCCTATTCGTTCAAACGGTAGCAAATGCAAAATATTTCGCCGCCCTGATAAATGCCCAAATGCCGGAATTCGTGTGTATTCGAGTCGCTTTTGCCCGGCAAGTTCGCTTTCAGGATGACGATTTGCAATGTAATACGCTGTCGGTGTGCCGTCGTCGTTGAATTCGACTCCTCCGTCAATTAATACTCCATAGGGCTTAAAAAATGGATCGTGCAGTCTGTCGCCCTCAATTAGCGAAATTCTTAAATCGTACGGACAATTGCGAGTCTTCCTCATAGGTAAAAGGACAACCGCGTCGCCATTGAGTAACACTGACTTAAAGCACAAAGATTGAAGCTCGTAGAAATTCATATAGCGCGTAATATCGCAATTTTTGCTCTCTGCCCAGAAACAAAATTCATTCTCTGTGTTTTGTTCCCATTCTGCCGCTTGCTCTTCAGTTAGTCCGAGACTCTCAGCTCCGATCCTGCAATTAAGAGTAAGTCCCGGCCCTACAGAATTTAGCACAATTCTATCTATTGCACCGCGACCAAGAGGCCCGCCCCCTGCGTATAAATCCCGTGAACGTTCCCGCAATAATTCGAGATTGTCCGTTATGTCTTCAGCGGGAGATTTTGAATTCGAGAACCAGCCTGAAACGCTAGGTTTTGTGCGGCTTGCTCCATAATGAGAGTAGCCAGAATTAGTAAATTTCTTAATTTTTCTCACCATCCCGGTCTCACAACCCTGAATTTAGGCCGTCTCTTGATTTGTTGTTCGACTGCTGAAATATCGGCCTGCAATTTTGTAATCATTGTCTGAACTTCTTTCAGGTTAGCGCGAGTTAATTTCAAGCCTTCAACTTCGTAGCTTTGACCTAAAAGAATTTTTTTCTCCGCTTTGAGATATAAAGTTAGACGTGATTCGAGTAAAAATAATTTTTCCTTTGCTGTCATGATTGTATTTCTCCATAAAAAACGCCCCGCGCTGTCTACATAAATCGACAACAACAGGGCTATATATTCATTATCCGAACGAAACCGAAACGCTTAAAAAAAATTTCTATTCTATGAATGCACTAAAATAGGGCTTTTACGCGTTTTGATTTTCATACCATTTCGGTTTTAAGTATTTATTTTTTCTTAAGCTTTTTATTATTAATTGACTCGTCAATTTCACGAAATCCCTTACTTGCTTGTTTTAATCCTTTATGAACATTACGAATATCAGGTGCAGGAGGTAAACTTTCCGGTGTCTTATTAATAGTACGTTTTAGAAGTCCTCTAACTTCTTGACCTATAATATGAGCAGCATCTTCTAATTCATTTTGTCCATGTCTTCTTTCGTTTTTTATTTTTTCTTCTGTTAATCTAATACGTAGCAAATTCGCTGCACTTTCTGTAGCTCCCATAAAATCTAGAGGACTACGCTTATCAGGGACTTTTTTTATTTCTCGAAGTTGTTTTAAATTCATATTATACATACCGCGATACCCTTCGTTTTGAAATAAAGGATAACTCGCGATTCCAGATTGATACACTACACTAGATAAAGATTTTTCTTGTTGCGTTATTTCTTCTCTTGTTAATATGCGATCAATAGCCTCATTATCTTGAGCATATTTACTAAACTGTTCTGCAAGGACAGCAAAATATGCTTGAGCTGCAGCAACATTAAATTTTTTAGGATCAGAATTCATTGCTACAAGATAACATGCAAAACGAGTCAATTTTACATCATTATCAGTAAAATCAAAATTTTCTTGGATTTGTATTCCCAAAGTACTACAGGCTGCTAGTGCTCTTTGTATTGGTTTAGATTTTGCCACATTAGTAGTATCTTCATATCCTAAAACTTCCATCAGTTTAGAAGCAAACCAGAAATGAAACCCATTATCTTTTGCTAAATCTTCAAAATTAGGTCTATCAGTGTCAAAATGAAAAACATCTAATGCCGTTGTTTTTTCAGCCATAAAGAACACCTCTTAATGTAAAAAAATAAAACTCGTATATATTATCCCACATAAGATTATTCATATGGCATTCTAAATTGTTTACTGTCTCCGAAAACTTTCATTGATGCCTTACGCCATGCACGAGAAATATCTTCATCCGAAAGATTATCGCTAATATGACAATCAGATTTTATGCCCGTTCTCATTTTTAGAGCTGCATTCTGAACAGTCCTATAACTAAATCCCCTTTGCGGTGTCATTGCTCATTCCTCCAGTGAATTTTTGCAATAATTATATCATTCTCAAAATCTCATTCCCCGCCTAATAATCCCCGTCGTTACTGAACTTACACGGCGTTTAATAATCGGCTTTGTTTCAGGTTCAGGCGCGGCCTCTTTCTCTTCCTGTTGAGACTCTATCTTGGGAAGCTTCAATTTCGGCATTGCTGATTTATTATTTTTCTTTGCTCGTCTTAGCTTGTGCATCTCAAAATTTGGATTAAATAATTCAATTGCTCCAGTCGCATAAACTCTTGTGTCTAATGGCTCATTGCGTAGTCCCGGACTTCTCACTTCCCATGTGATTGTGTCTCGTCCGTTAACTCTCTTGACTACCATTCTCTCAGATAATAAACCCTTGAAATATACTGCGTCATATCCCCTGTGAGCATTCTTGCTGTCTAAAGGAAAATGACAATAACCCGCTCCCCTGTTCTCAATTCTTAGACGAGAGAATAATACGCCCTTAATAGTTGTAACTC
>CAJOEQ010000156.1 GCA_905233515.1 uncultured Synergistales bacterium | reverse complement strand
TTAAGGTCGGGCGCGATTCCTACATCTGCAGAAAGTTTTTTCACGGCTTTAATAGTTGCCTGTGCTGCTTCGTCGTCGTCCATTGAGTCAATGCCGTCAACTCCCATTGCTTTGCCGATTGCTCTATAACGCTTCCCAGCTGCAGGAGCATTATATTCAAGTCCATACGGTAAAATTATCGCACATGCTACACCGTGAGGAGTGTCATATAATGCGCTTAATCCATGAGCCATGCTGTGAACGATTCCGAGTCCCACGTTTGAGAATCCCATTCCCGCAATATATTGACCGAGTGCCATTCCCTCGCGGCCTTCAGGTGTACCTTCAACTGCACCGCGTAAACTGTGAGAGATTAATTTTATGGCCTCAAGATGGAACATATCACTAATTGCGCAATGTCCTTTTGTGATATAGCCCTCGATTGCGTGAGTCAGTGCGTCCATTCCTGTAGAAGCTGTTAAACCTTTAGGCATTGAAGACATCATATCGGGATCGACTACTGCGATTTCAGGAATGTCATTTGTATCAACACAAACAAATTTGCGTTTTTTCTCGACATCAGTAATTACATAATTAATCGTAACTTCTGCGGCTGTTCCTGCTGTAGTAGGCACTGCGATTGTGAATACTGCGTGAGTCTTAGTCGGTGCTACTCCTTCAAGCGATCTGACATCGGCAAATTCAGGATTATTAATAATTATTCCGACTGCCTTAGCTGTATCCATTGCTGAACCGCCGCCGATTGCAACTATTGAGTCAGCATTTGCCTTCTTAAAAGCCGCGACTCCGTTCTGAACGTTTTCAATCGTGGGATTAGGTTTAATATCGCTGTAAATTTCATAAGCGACTCCGGCCTTGTCAAGTAAATCAGTAACTTTTTTTGCGACTCCGAATTTAATTAAACTCGCGTCAGTGCATACAAAAACTTTCTTTTTCCCGCGTGCCTTGAGTTCAGGTGCGATATTTTCGATTGCGCCCTTACCATGATAAGAAATAGTATTTAGAACAATACGATCTGCCATGAAAAAAAATTCTCCCCTTTTGTATAATTTATTGCAGTGATTAAGATAAATAGCCGTCTCGTGGCTTTACGTTAAATTTTACTGCTAATTCGCGCAAATTTTCATCAGTTATATTATTGACTCTCGGTAAATGAGCAATTTTTAAATAAATTTCTGCGGCCTTCTCTGCTGTCTCAATTAAGCCGAATGAATCATCTAAATTTTGACCTGCTGCGTAAATTCCATGCTGAGCCCAAATAATTAATCTTGAAGTCTTGAATTTTTCCGCAGTAGCTTGGCCGATTTCGTTCGTTCCGCAAAGCATCCACGGGAGAATATTTATTCCATCAGGAAAAATTATAATTGACTCCGTGCACATTTGCCAAAGAGTCCGCGTAAATTCTCGTTCATTCAGCGAATGTATATAAGTCATTGCTAATAAATTAGTCGGGTGGCAGTGTAAAATTACTCGATTATTAGGATTTATAGCAAGCCTTACAGAATGACTCATCATGTGAGCAGGAAATTCGCTCGTAAAATTCCCGCCGTCAGTCAATCCCCATAAAAGCCGCGCGATTTTGCCGTCATTAACAATTTTGAAGAGTCCTAAATTTTCAGCTGGGTTATACTGTGTATTCTTGAAATATTTGCCCGTCCCAGTAACTAGAAAATATTTATTATTCAATTCCGGAGCCTCAAAGCCGGTCGGGATCTCGCGAATAAAATTATTTAAGTCGCAATAATCGCTGATTTCTGACTCAGTCAATAATAATGACAAATTGCCCGAATTTCTTTCGTCCCAGCCGTGATTATACATGTTAGTTAGAGTGCGTGTTGTCTCAATTATAAAATTTGCCGTTAAAATATCTTTCACGATTATATAAGCCTCCTAAAAAAATAAGCCCCCTCTTTATTAAAGAAGGGGATATGATAAATTATTTATTTGCTTCTAACCAGCTTTCAAGAATCAATACCGCAGCAATTTTATCTACATTTTTGCGCCTTTGTTTTCGTGAAATATCGGCCTCGATTAACATTTTTTGCGCTATAACAGTCGTAAATCTCTCGTCCCATGTCATAAAAATTTTCTCGGGATATTCTGATTTTAACGAGTCTAAAATATTTAATACTCTTTCTGCAGCCTCACTTTTTTTGCCGTCGGTCCTGACTGGGAGTCCGAGAACTATTACAGCAGGATCAAATTTTTTAACGCACGAGTCAAACTCTTCACGCCACGAGTCAATTTGCCAAACTCCGAGTCCCTGCGCGATTATTCGTGAAGGATCAGAAATTGCTGCGCCGATTCTTACTGTTCCGATGTCAAGTGCTAAAACTCTGCTCAACTGTTTAAAAGCTCCTCGATTTCTTTCATTCTTTCAACTGGGAAAGGAGGGCAGGCGATAGGTTTCATTGCTATAGAAATCAATTTTGCGGGGTTATCGTCGGGCGCAATGTGATTTACGCTCAAATGTCCGCAAATTTTACAGCGGTGAATTATTGCCCATTCTCCGTTTTTCCTGACCCACACGCTTATAGGTTCCATAATTCCGCCGCAGTCTGCTTCACGGTCTCCGGGTTCGTTATCAACGTGAAGACTTGTGAGGCAGTTATTACAGTGATTGCGATGATTTTCACCGAATAAAGGCGGATTAACTTTCCAGCCGCAGAATTTACACGTAAAGCCCTCATTGCACGGGTGAGTCTTGTAATAACCTTTTCCAAGAGAATGCCTCTTGTTTGCTCTGTTCAATTTTATGACCTCCTAAAAGATTAAAATTTTTATTAATTCTTTTCTCTTGGGAGGTGCTGAAATTTTTTACTTGCTCCAGACCTCCCAGCCTGAAGCAATCTTTATTATTATCATAAAATAATTTTCTCCTGTACTAATTTAATTTATTCGTGATTAATTCACGTACACGCTTTAAAGCTGACTCAAGTTTTGAGCCTTCTTTGCCGCCGCCTTGAGCGAGATTCTTACGTCCCCCGCCCTTACCTCCTAAGATTATACACGCTTCTTTTACGAGTTCACCCGCGTTAATTCCTTTATTGATTGCGTTATCGTCGGCCATTGCTACGAGCTGGCATGAATTATCTTCAGTGTTAATTGACGCAAGAATTACTATATTCGGCTCAGGTCTTGCGCGGGCTTTATCGCCTATATCACGCAGCATATTAGCGGGAATATCCGGAAATCTTCCGACTTGCAATAAAACGCCGTTGATCTCTTCACGCTCTAAAAATTTTTCTGAGTTATCAAGTAATTCACGTAATTTTGCAGCCTGAATCTGACTCCTCATAGTCTTTAAATCGTCAACAAGTGCGCGGGCTTTCTCGTTTAAATTATCTTCATCAGTTGATAAAAGCGCAGTTAATGAATTTCTCAAAGCAAATAATTTTTGCATGAGCGTTAATACATTTATTCCCGTTGTAGCAAAGATTCGCCGAGTCCCTGATCCTATACTCTCTTCACGTAAAATTTTGAAGCTCCCTATATCGCCCGTGCGTTTAACA
>CAJOEQ010000155.1 GCA_905233515.1 uncultured Synergistales bacterium | reverse complement strand
ATGAGCAAAACGGGCGATTATGCAAATTTCGGCGTGTCTGATCCTTTGAGCGATGACGACGCTATAAATATCACTCTGGCCGGAAGCAGTGCCGACGGGATTCACAGTCTAGCAACTACACAAGATTTATTTGCATTCACAGAGTCGGGCGAATGGAGAGTCAGAGGTGCAGGCGATTCGGGCGCGATTTCCCCTACAGCTTTGACAGCTCACCAGCAAACAAATATCGGAAGCAAAGCAATTCAGCCAATAATCGCAAACGGTTCAATAATCTTTGTGCAGACTCAAGGGCAAAAGGTTTACACGCTCGGTTACGATCTCAATATTGACGGCTACACAGGGTATGAACTATCAATCATAAGTGAGCATTTATTTGACGGCAAAGAAATAAAGAACATGGCTTATCAGCAAATCCCAGACAGCTTGTTATGGTTCGTGCTGACTGACGGTAACGCAGCTGTTTGCACGTATAATCCTGAACATGAAATTGTAGGCTGGTCATTGCAGGATTTAGCCGGTTATGCTTTCAAGTCCGTAGCAGTAATTCCAGGTGAGAGACAGACAGAATTATTTGTAGTTCCGTCAAGCAATTACACACCCGTTGTGTATTTGTTTACGATAAATGAACGTAAAAATGACAGCACATACAAAGATTTAGATAACAGCTATGAAAGCTCAATGAGAACACTACGGCTAAATTTACAGGATGAGGGCAGCAGTACATTCGCGAACAAAAAATTAATTCCTAGATTGATAATTCACAGCCTGAATACGTCTGAAGCATGGGCAGCACCGGGCGACTATTCCGGAGAGGCTACAAACTGGGAGAGAAGAAGGCACGTTCTTTATCGACGCATTCATGGCAGTTATGCCGCAGATAGGCTTCCCTACTCCGAAAAGAACAAAAGTATATCTGCAAGATAAGAATGCCGTCAGTAGTGGCGTAGTTGTCATGGTCGGCTTTACAAAACAAATGAGAGGCAATGTAGTTTATAACATGGACGAAGAGGCAGCAAAATTTATCGCGAAGAATTTGCGAGATTTTAAGCGGCTCGGATTAGCTGTAAAAATAAAATTTGGCAATAGTATGAAAATTTCACTACGCAGGAGTCAGCCATGTATACAGGGAACGGCGTAACAAAAAAGTTTCCTATTCCAGCAGGCTATGACGGCCAAACAGTAATTCTCACAATGCCGAGCGGTAAAGGAATCAAAATGACTGAAGGCGACGGCTATAAAATTGAGGGAGACTCAATAATATTTTTCGCGGCTGTCCCAGCGGGAATAACAATAAGCTTTGACGAATCACAAGCAGGGGAACTCGTAAATACAAATTCAGGCGGGTACGTCGTAATTTACTCTGACGGCAGCATGAAAGAAATTACAGAAGATCCGGCGTTACTGCTCGAACAAACACAAAAAATTTTGAGCGAGGCTAAGAAAAAAGCTGATGAAATATCACAGACTTCAAACGAGGCGATAAGCTATATAACGGGGCTGTTATCGACGGTCAATGCAGATTTAGAGGGCAGACTCACAGGTTACGCGCAACGTGCAGAGGAAATAATCGCAGAAGCAGCAGCAGAAGTGAAAATCCAAATACGCAACGACTACGCGCCGACACTCGAGAGCCTCACAGAAAAATCAAATGAGATTAGAGAAAGTTTGCAGGTAATGGAACTCTTGAAAGATGAGATCAGAGAGTCAGCAATTACAGCCGCAAAAGATACAAAACTAGAAATTATTTCACAATGTCAGAATGTTATAACGGCGTGTGAGAATTTAGGGCAGCTCAAAAACGAAATACAAAATCTGAGCGAGAGTACAAGAAGTGAAATAATCCAAGAACGCAATAAATTTCTAGATTCAATAGAGTTAAAAGCTCAACAGGAATTAGAAGCACTCAAAAGCTTAAGACTCAAAATGGAAAATGATTATCAAATGCTGAATACAAAAATTAATAATCGCTGGGACTTGTTAAGAGGTGAGATTGATGGGCGATAAATGCGCGTGCAGTTTTCCACCTCCTGAAGGCGGCAATATGTATTTTCGCGGGGCATGGGAATTTTGCCCTGAATATGACATTGGAGACGTAGTAATTTGCAGCGGGGCAATGTATGTAGCCTTGAAACATCATGCAGGGCACGATCCAACAGACAAAGACAGCAAAGAATATTGGCTGAAAATCGGGAATGAACCACCGCCCCCGCCTAGAGGCCGCAGAGTCATTGACGGAGGATTCGCAACAACAATGCAGAATGATACATATTCAGCACGTGAACCCGTTGACGTAATTGACGCAGGCGGCGCAAGCGATAGAGTCAACGTCCCGCTGATTTAGCGAGGTGAGAATTTCAAAAAATGGCAACATATGAACAGATTCAATTAAGGCGAGACAGCACGTTAAATTGGGAGGCTACTAATCCTAGATTGGCACTAGGTGAGGCCGGTATTGATATGAACTTGCAGCGATTCAAAATCGGCAACGGCATAGACCGATGGAACGAATTGCCATTCATGGATGATACAGTCTATCAGGATTTAGACAGCCATAAAAAAGCAATCGCCGATAAAGTTCAGGAAATAATAAATCAGATCGCAACTAACAAACGCGAGGCCGAGTCAAACCTCAATACAAAAACTAATGCACTGCAAAGCCAGATAGACACTAACAAGCAGACGGCAGCAAACGCACTTGAACAGACACGGCAAAATCTGCAAGGCCAAATCACAAGCAACAAGCAAAATGCAGACTCGGAAATCAGCGGCTTGAAGTCTCGAATGTCAGGACTAGAAACACGGCAGGAAAATTACGAGGAAGATTTAACCGCAGAATTTGAGAGCACCAAATCAGAAATACATGATACACTCTCGGATTTTGAACAAACAACTGACGGATTAGCCGTTAGAATGGACGTAATCGCCGGTCAAACTACGGAAGATACAGAAATTCTTGACGCAAGAGTCGACGCTGATAATCAGGTACACCCGAATTTAGGGCATAATATCAGAAGCATTCAACAAAGTATCGGCACTGTAAAAAATGAAATAACCGCAGATATAGAAAATGTAGAGCACAAAATTTCAGCAGTACACGAGGCAAGCAATGAACGTGATGACTTTTTGCAGGAGCAGGCTAACACGCTTGCGAATTTAGCAGCAACACAGGCAATCAGACACGAGTCAGATGTGAGGGCAATCAAGGACGATTTGTCGGGAGTTCACGGCAATATTTCAGAACTGCAAGACAAAACGCAGGCTTTACAGACTCAATCCGATAGCTTGAATGATGAAGTAAATCATGACCGCGAAATCAGCAATGAGTCAGACTCATACTTGCAAGAACAAATTAACGCGCTTGCAGAAGGTTCACAGACTCACAGTGCAGCAATTCACAGAGAAATTCAGGAGCGCAAAAAATCAGATACGGGACTTCACAACGAAATTCAAGCGGCAAAATTAGAAGTCTCACAGGATTTACAGCACGAACAAAACAGCAGGCTTGAACGTGAAGAGCATTTACAAAAACAGGCCGATACGCTTGCAGGTGCGATTATTCAAGGTCAAATCAGTCAACAAGAATTAGAAGCACGGACTAACCGCAAAATAGCAAGTGTTGAAGCTGATACAAAATTTTTCAATGACAGCCAGACCGAACGCGGCGATTTTTTGCAAGAGCAATCAAACGACTTAGCAGCAGGGATTATTAATCTCGCAAGGGAAATCTACAGGCAGCATAAGCACAGCAAATCAAATCTACAGCGCGAATTGGCACTACGAGACAGTGAGCTTGAACGAATGCGCGAAATGATTGATGACTTGACTAATGCGGCATTATCTCTCGCGGCTATGTCTTATCACTTGCAGACTAATCAAAGCAATCAAAAACTTGAGGCAAGGTTAAATCAGATAGAATACGCGCTTGTTGAAGGCGGACTGTTAGACCCCGATTATATGGACGCTATGACAGACTCCGAAATTGACGCACTGTTTGACGACATTCTTGATGATGGAATAGCTCCCGAAGATTCAGAGACTACTGAAGAAGACGAAGAAGTTTATCAAGCAATAGACGCAATACTTAACCCATGATGTTAATACGTGGTCGCGAACACGTTTTTAGCATAAATCAAAATTTTTCACAAAGAAAGGACGTATGTTCACAATGGCATACAACGAAAATTACCCAGTAAGGGCAAAACACCTAGTATCACTCGCAACAAAAACAAAATCTGTAATCGAGGCAGCAATCGCGGATTTACCCGTCGAAATGTTCCTTGATAACACAAAGACAGCTTTTGTAGGCAGCTTCGCATTTGACGCAACAACCTACGCAGGCGCAACTAACCCGAATCTAGACGGCAAGCCCGTACTC
>CAJOEQ010000154.1 GCA_905233515.1 uncultured Synergistales bacterium | reverse complement strand
TAAATTATTTACTACTTTATATTTTATATTAAATCTTTACCAAATATATAAATTTTATAAATAAATAAATATATTATAAATAAATAAATATAGTAATAATCACATGCTATGAAAATTTAAATGTGTAAAATGCCGCTCAATGGTCAGGTAAAGTTAAGGGAAAGTTATGGGAAAGTTGGGTAAAGATGCATAAATTTTACGTGAAAGTTTACCAAGAATATTAAAGGTGATGAAAATTAATCACGAGTCTTGCTGAGTGAAAAGTAAGATTATTTGCTGTGTATTGTTTTGAAGTGAAGGGGGATAATAGCGGGGAAGTTAGAGAAAAACGGAGGTATAAAACAATGTCAATAAATTGGACATTCGACGCAAGCAAATACGTACCCGGCGAGTCAAGCGGTTTTGAGCTCGTCCCCGAGGGCACGTACAAAGCAAAAATTATCGAAGTACAGCAGCCATTTTCTAAGCAGTCGGGCGATCCTCAGCTTGTAATTTCTATGAGGTGCAGCGGTGTAAACGGCCGAGTCCGCGAGTATTTCACTTTCCCGCGCAACCCTAACGATTACCGTAATGACTGGGTACGCAGACGTTTCGGCGATATGTGCACATGCTTTAATGTTGACCCTGTGCAAGTTCTGCAGGAGCCGAAATTATTAATTGACAAAATCGGCAATATCAAAGTCGTACACAAGAAGAACGACACTAACGGACGCGTCTATGCAAATATTCAGGAGTATATCCTCACAAAGCCTCAAGCACCCGTCAACCCTCAGCCAGCAGATTTGAATACTCCTGCAAACGTTTTCGGCAATCCAAGTGAGCCTATAATTTTTTAGCAGGGTCAAATCATGTTGAACATAGCAAATGGCGCATGGGCATATTTACGCCGCAAAAATAAATATGGTGAAGATGTTTTCTTTCTCGGTAACAAGGCCGGCAATCAAGAGTCAATCTGGGGAATGCTTGAAGCTGATTATGAGAAAGAAGCCGCTTTCATCACAGCCGCACCGCAAATGTATTCGTTGTTGTCATTGATTGCAGATGATCCTGACGTTTCATTTAAGTACAAAGCTGACGTTCAGGAATTAGTACATGCAATCGAGGGCAAAATCAACAGCATTTTTTAGCGCACAGAAAGGGGGAGTAATACCTTGCAGAAATTATCAAGCAAATGGGATTACGTTTATACACGTTCAGAGAAGGAAAAAATTTATAAATATTTCGTTGGGCCTGTCGATAGTAACGGATTTATTGATGTGATACTCCGTATCGATTATGAATCTTTAGCGCAATTAATGTGTATGTTTCCTGATATGTACAAGATTGTGAAATTCGTAGCAGATGAAAAACTCAGCGAAATTCATGATATTGCAAACGCATTACTTTACAGACTTAATAATTTAGCGGAGGGATTAAATGATGGCAGAAAAAATTAATACACTGCTGATTTTCAGTTATGGCAGTAAAAATGTACGCACATATGATGATGACGGCGATATTTGGTTTGTCGCTAAGGATGTAGCGGAAGCTCTAGAATATTCGTACTGGCAACCGAATTTAATATCAAATGTACCTGATGAATGGAAGGGTATTAAACAGATTAATACCCCTGGCGGAAAACAAGATGTACTCTGCATTTCTGAGCAGGGACTATATTTCTTTATCGGCCGTTCAGACAAACCGAAGGCGTTACCTTTTCAAAAATGGCTGGCGAGGGAAGTTTTACCGTCAATTCGCAGAACAGGAGCATATATCAGCGAGCAGGCACTAACTAACCCTGAATTTGTAAGCGGCCTTCTTGAAAAATTGACAAAACTTCAGGAAGAAAACGAATCATTACGCAAAAATATTGAAGTTAATCGTGCGCATACGGCCTTGGGTTCGATTGTATACGCAATGTCGGGAGCTGTTACGGTACAGGATGCCGCAAATTTTTTACGTCAGCATGGAATACCGATCGGTCAAAACAAGTTATACAAGCATTTGCGCGATAAAAAATTACTCTGTGCACGTAAGGGAAATCAATGGAACAAGCCGACAAGCAAGGGCATGGAACAAAATTTTTTCAATCTTGAAGTAACGAGCTATCGGGGAAAAATTGACGTTACTGTAAAGGTTACCCCTAAATTGTTAAGCAAACTTGCAGACGATTTCACGCAGGAATATTTACCGATTGTGTTCATGTTCGATCAGCTTGATTAATCGTAAAGTTTGAGAATGGGAGTCAGTTTTTCCGGCTCCCTCTCATGAAAAAATTTTAAAGCAGGAGGATTTATATCATGTCAACAAAAATATTAGTTGATAAACAAGTAAATATCTTGAGCTTTGATAATAATAATATCAGGACGTTCAAATATCAAGATGAAATTTACTTTGTCATATGTGATATAGAAGATCCGTTATTAAGTATGCTGTATAAATATTTTCGTAGGCAGGCTTCATTAATGCGCTATCAATATACAAAATTTAGGATCGGTTGTCGTTTAAAAATGTGCATTACAAAAAGTGATTTACGGGCGGGATTAATATATATTTCGCAAGGTTTTAATACAGCCAGTAAATTTATAGCTGAAAAAATGTTAGCTTGGCTCGACACGTTATCACAGCAGGAAACTTCCAAGCCCGAAAGTAATTCACAGCAGGAATTTTATTTTGTGAATCCTGACACATATAAAATGCTTATAACTGGTCTTCCCGATTATGAATATTCACGGTTTGCAAGTTTATTAAGCGGTCAGGACTTCAGCACGACGACTCATAAAATAGCCGAATTGTTAAGCTCGCAAAAAAATTGTGATGTCAAGCTGA
Organism: uncultured Synergistales bacterium; assembly: GCA_905233515.1. Classification (GTDB taxonomy): domain Bacteria; phylum Synergistota; class Synergistia; order Synergistales; family Aminobacteriaceae; genus JAFUXM01. The sequence goes on along the minus strand of CAJOEQ010000154.1, from coordinate 727 downwards.
GAATCTTTAAAGAGGTCATATCATGAAAAAAATTTATGACGAATACAAAGAATTTAATTACGAGGGCAATAAAATACGTGCTGTGAAAATCTGCGGCAGATATTATTTTTTGCTGAGTGATATTTATAAATGTATTTATGGGAATAAGAGTCATTCAATAAAAGATAAATGCATTAGTCGGTATATTTCATATCATAAAATTTTTGTCTTTGAAATTAATAGAAGTCATTTATGTATATTTCTTGATTACCCGTCAGTCAAAAAATTTCTTAATAAAACGCGCAGTAAATCAAAACGTGTGGCAGTAAATAAAATTCTGATGTGGCTTGAGCGTGAAGTTATGTCGGCAGAGTCAGAACCGGAAGGAATAATCACACAGTTTATCAAAAGGCTGTGCAAGTTTTTTACGCGTAGGAAGGAGTATTAACAGTGAGCGAGAAATTAAAACCGTGCCCATTCTGCGGGAGTCTAGCGTATTATTTCCACTCCGACGATGATGACATTAAAGATGTCGTTATGTGTGTGAAGTGCAGAGCTAACATTTACGGGAAGGGCAGAAAAAAAATTATTGACGCATGGAACACACGCACGGAGGTCAAATCATGACAAATAAACAATTTCTCTCAATGATAGAAGACGAGTTATACACACTTGAAGCTAACGGGTGTGCAGTTCATAAACTTTACAGCATGTTCGATGAAGAGGGCCGCTTCAACATCGCAGACTT
>CAJOEQ010000153.1 GCA_905233515.1 uncultured Synergistales bacterium | reverse complement strand
TGCCTGAAGTCAGCTTTGAAGACACTTTAAAATCTTGTCTCGAGCATAAAGCCCACGCAAAACAGCCCGGACACGCTGAATTCTTTTATCCTGTAAAATTCGGTTATGGTGAGTTATGGCTGCGAATGGCAAAATCTCTTGACGGACAAATTTTTTACAATCAGCATGTTTCTTGTGTAGATTTTGACTCGTTAAGAGTGAAGACTTTAGAAGGCGGCGAATTCAACGCTGATATAATAATTAACACAATCCCGTATAAAGAATTTCGCGAGCTTTCAGGAATGCCGGACTCTTTGCGCGAGTCAATTAATGAATTAAAGCACACTTCTATAGCAATAAAATATTTTCATGAGAATTTAAATATTTCGGCTCAATGGATTTATTGCCCTGATTTAGATTTGCCCTATCACAGAATTTTTTTACAGCATAATATTTTGCCTGATAGTGCAGGCTACTGGACTGAGACAAATTCAACGCGCTTAAAACCGGGAGAAAAAGTTTTATACTTGAATAAATATTCATATCCGTTAAATACTCTAAACAAGCCCCGAATCATGAATAATTTATTAACGTGGCTTAAGAGCAAAAATTTTTATGGACTCGGACGCTGGGGAGAACATCAGCATTATAACTCTGATTTAGTTGTTGAACTTGCTATAAAACTTGCTGATGAATTAATTGCGAGGTAACAAAAAAAGCCGTCTTTTCTCTCAACGGCTTTAATTCTTTATAGTGGCGGCACCTGGATTCGAACCGGGGACAACGCGGGTATGAACCGCGTGCTCTAGCCAACTGAGCTATACCGCCATAATTCTGCGATTTTTGGTGGCGGGGAAAGGATTTGAACCTTTGACCTTCGGGTTATGAGCCCGACGAGCTTCCAGACTGCTCCACCCCGCGACTTGGCTTAATAAAAAAATGTGCCGGACGAGGGATTTGAACCCTCACGGACTTTACGCCCTCGGGATTTTAAGTCCCGTGTGTCTACCATTCCACCAGCCCGGCAACACGATAAATATTTTAGCGTAAATGACTCTTTTATGCAAATTTTAAGTTTATTATATGCTGATATAATATTTTTTTGTTTTAGATACTTGAAAATTTTTATTCAGGAGGTTTATTTAAATTGGAAGGTAAATCAAGAGAAACATTTGCGAGCAGATTAGGATTTATATTTTTGTCTGCAGGTTGTGCAATAGGTCTCGGAAATGTCTGGAGATTCCCATTTATAACGGGACAATACGGCGGGGCTGCGTTCGTGTTGATTTATATAGCATTCTTAATTTTGCTTGCTCTGCCCATTATGGTAATGGAATTTACAGTCGGTAGAGGCTCAAAACAAAGTATGTCGCGTTCATTCCTTGTGCTTTGTCCTAAGAATAAAATTTGGTCTCTATGGGGCTATGTCGCATGGGCAGGCAATTATATTTTAATGATGTTCTACACGACTGTAACAGGCTGGATGCTCGCATATACTTATTATTCAGCACTAGGAACTTTTGAGGCAATAGACGCAAATGCAGTAGGAAATTTTTTCGGCGGATTTCTTGAGTCTCCGTCTCAAATGGTAGGCTGGATGACTCTAGCTGTAATAATCGGTACTGCTGTATGTTTCTCAGGTCTAAGAAGTGGAGTCGAGCGCATTACAAAAATTATGATGTGCGGCCTGCTTATAATAATGATTGCTCTTGCTGTCAGATCTGTAACTCTTGAGGGAGCAGAAAAAGGACTAGAATTTTATTTGAAGCCTGATTTTAGCAAATTAACGTCTTCAGGACTCGGCACTACTTTATATGCGGCATTAGGTCAAGCATTTTTCACGCTGAGTCTCGGCATCGGGTCAATGGCCATATTTGGAAGTTATATCGAGAAAGATAGATCTTTATTCGGTGAAAGTTTAATAATCACTGGGCTTGATACTTTTGTAGCTTTGACTGCTGGATTAATAATATTTCCTGCCTGTTTTGCTTATGGTATTAATCCCGGAGCAGGCCCCGGCTTAATATTTGTTACACTTCCTAACATGTTTAATTCAATGCCGAGCGGGCAAATTTGGGGGACTCTATTTTTCTTGTTTATGAGTTTCGCGGCTCTCTCTACAGTTATAGCAGTCTTTGAAAATATTTTAGCCTGCTTCATGGATACATTTGGATGGACTCGGCAAAAAGCAGCTATTGTAATGGGAATAACACTTTTTGTGCTTTCGATTCCTTGTGCATTAGGCTTTAACTTATGGAAAGGATTTCAGCCGCTCGGTGAAGGTTCGGGAGTCCTCGATCTTGAAGACTTTATAGTAAGTAATAACATGCTGCCTATCGGGTCAATTATATATTTATTATTCTGCGTGAGTCGTTACGGCTGGGGCTGGGATAATTTCATTAAGGAAGCTGACGAGGGGAAGGGCCTTAAATTCCCTGCAAGTTTACGCGGTTATTTGACTTATATTTTGCCGGTTATAATGCTCGTTTTGCTCGGAGTGGGCTATTATAATACTTTCGTGAAATAATAATCAGCGAGAAATTTTGCTATTTTTCCGGGCTTATTTATTAAGATTTTCGCGTCAATATTCGCAAGTCCTGAAAATAGCAAAGTTTTTCATGTTATAATTATCGCAATTTATAGAGGGAGGTTATTATTCAAATGAAAAAATACGTTTGCACAGTATGCGGTTATGTCTATGATCCCGCAGTAGGAGACCCCGACAACGGAATAGCAGCGGGTACAGCTTTCGAAGATCTGCCGGACGATTGGACTTGCCCCCCTTGCGGAGTAGGTAAAGAAATGTTTGAGCCAGAATAAACTAGATATAAAATTTTGATTCTCCCCTGTCATTCAAGGCAGGGGAATTTTATTTTTTTGTCAATACGTAATTACGCAAAAATTAAAGTTTGAATATCTAGCACCGATATATAACACGTGAGGGCAGGGAAGCCTGATAAAATACAAAGGACTGTAGCACATAAAATATAAAAATTTTGAGAGACGGATTAAAACCGTTTGCAGGAGGCTAATATACAATGAGGATTTATCACAATATACCGGCACTCACAGCGTATAACTCGTTAAATGCGACAAATACGGCTATGGAGAAATCAATTCAGAAACTCTCAACAGGTTTGAGAATTAACTCGGCAGCAGATGACGCGGCAGGATTCGCAATCAGTGAGAAAATGCGCTCACAGATTAACGGACTCGAAATCGCAATAAGAAATACTCAAGACGCTACGTCAATGCTTCAGGTTGCAGAAGGTGCTCTCGGTGAGACAAATTCAATGCTTCAGAGAATGCGCGAACTTTCTGTACAGGCTTCAAATGACACTCTTACATCACAAGACAGAAGTTATATACAGCTTGAAATAGATCAGCTTGTTGACCAGATTAACAGAGTCGCAAATACAACGCAATTTAACAAGAAAAGATTATTAGACGGCAGCTCAGCGGGTATCACTTCATCGAGCAATTTAAGCGTAAAGGCATTTGTTCGCGGTTCATTGAGAGAGCTTGACCAGTTCGGGCAGAAAAAATCTTTTGAGGGTAACTATAAAATTAAAGT
>CAJOEQ010000152.1 GCA_905233515.1 uncultured Synergistales bacterium | reverse complement strand
TGAAGATAATCACAAAATTTCTAAGGATGATATTAATACTTTTCTCGCTGCAAGCGGTCAAGAGAGTTTTATCGAACGCATTATAATTTCTATATCAAGCGATTTTAACAAGAATGCTCGCGACACTCTAAACAATCAACAAATTAAATGCTTGTCCCTCACTCTTGAAAGACTCGAAAACAGCCCTATTGACTGGGCAAAATTTGACGCTGATAATCTAGAAAATTTCTCCTACAAAGAAAAGCGCAAATTAAGAAAAGATCAGCAAGACGCGGTAAATAAAGTTATTGAGGGATTCAAGAGTCATGACCGCGGCAAAATGATAATGGCTTGCGGGACTGGTAAAACTTTTGTATCTCTCAAGATTGCCGAAAAATTAGCAGGTGCAGGGGGCAAAATTTTATATCTCGTTCCGTCAATTGCGCTGTTAAATCAAACTCTTTTAGCGTGGAATGAGGACATTGATATAAATCTTAAATCTATATTTTTCGCGGTGTGTTCTGACTCTACAGTCGGCAAAAAGGACTCCGACAATGAAGACATGAAAATTTTTGATCTCGCTTATCCTGCTACTACTAAATCAGATGAGTTAATTTCCAGCTGGCAATTTTTACCCGACTCAAGGAAAAATGAATCAATGACCGTTATTTTTTCGACGTATCAATCTTTGCAGGTCATTAACGAGATCCAAGAAAAGGGATTCCCCGATTTTGATTTAATTATCTGCGATGAGGCTCACAGAACTTCAGGCGTTACAATGAAAAACGAGCAGGACTCTAATTTTGTCAAAGTCCACGATAATAATTTTATTCACGCAAAAAAACGTCTTTACATGACAGCTACCCCGAAAGTTTACAGCGAGTCGGCCTCAAAACAAGCTAAGGAACATGACGCAGTTATTTACTCAATGGACGACTCTAATTTATTCGGTCAAGATTTCTATATTCTCCCGTTTAGTCATGCCATTCAAGAAAAATTATTGACTGACTACAGAGTCATGATTCTCGCAATTGATCAGCAGGCTTTAAGCGAGCCCATTTTGAAATTAATCGCTGAAAGAGGTATCAAAGCAGATGATGCTACAAAAATGTTCGGCTGCTGGCGTGGGCTGTCAAAACAATTTATGTCGTCCGATTTTTACGAGAAAGCTAATGACCCTTTACCCATGAAAACCGCCGTCGCTTTCACAAGCAAAATAGATTACTCGAAAAATTTTCGTGATAATTTCTCGTATATTATTGACGCTTTCAAATCTGCATATAACCTCACTGAAGGCGTTAATTGCTGCGTCGATCACGTTGACGGCACTATGCACATGCATGATAGAGAAGAAAAATTATCTTGGCTCAAATCTGAAGGCGATTATAATTCATGCAAAATTTTATCTAATGCAAGGTGCTTATCTGAAGGCGTTGACGTTCCTGCTCTTGACTCTATATTATTCCTGAATCCGAAAAAATCAAAAGTTGATATCGTTCAGGCTGTAGGGCGGGTTATGCGCAAATCTCAGGACAAAAAATTCGGTTATGTCATTCTCCCTGTAGTCATTGCACCGGGCGAATCTCCTGAAGAGGCTTTAAACACTGACAAAAACTATAATGTAATATGGGATGTCCTGCAAGCCCTGCGCTCTCATGATGATAAATTTCAAGTCGAAGTAAACTCACTCAAATATGACGGAATTTCTGAAAAAATTATTACCGGAGTCATTGGCCGCCCTGATAGAGAAAATAACGATAACGACTCAATCATTCAAATAAATTTGCCCTTCACTCCTCAGGACTGGCAAAAAGCAGTTTACGCTAAAATCGTCGAAAAATGCGGCGATCGTGAATATGATACTAAATGGGCTAAAAATATGTCGGAAATCGCGCGGACTCTCACGACTCGTATTAATAGCCTTCTCTCTAGTAATAATGAATTTGCTAATGAAATTTTTACACGCTATCTTCAGGGACTCCGCGAAAATATTAATAACTCTATCACAAAAGATGATGCCGTTGACATGCTAGCACAGCATTTCGTAACAAAACCTATTTTTGACGCTTGCTTTGAAAAGTTTTCCCAGTTAGACCCCGTTTCAAAAACTAGTGAGGCGGCCTTAAATTTCCTTGAACAGGCAGGACTCCAAATTGAGCGGCAATCTCTCGGAAAATTTTATCGCTCTCAAACGGAAAAATTATCACTCCTTCAGACTGACTCGGGTCGACAGCAGCGCATTAAAGATTTATACGAGAATTTTTTTAGAGTCGCATTCCCGAAAACTTCTCAGAGCCTCGGCATTGTTTACACTCCTAATGAAGTCGTTGATTTTATCTTGAATAGTGCTGACTGGGCATTAAAGCACGAGTTAAATATTTCTCAAGGTTTGAGCGCAAATAACGTAAATATTTTAGACCCCTTCACAGGTACAGGCACATTTATTGTCAGATTGATTCAGCTCGGTTTGATTCCTCCTGATAGATTAGACTATAAATATAAGAAGGAACTTCACGCGAATGAAATTTTAATGCTCGCTTATTATATCGCCGCTGTAAATATTGAGATGGCTTATCACTCGGCAAAACCTGATGAAATTTTTTCCCCCTTCCCCGGAGTCGTCCTTACTGACACTTTTAACGCGAATAACGGGAGGCAGAAAACTTTTATTTTTGAGGAGTTATCACAGCGCGCAATACTTCAACACGACTCAAAAATTACTGTCATTATAGGCAATCCCCCCTATTCAGTCGGACAAAAGAATGCGAACGATAATAATCAAAATTTGCCATATCCAGAAATTGACGAAAAAATAACAGAGACTTACGCCGCATTGAGCAAAGCAACTAACAAGAATTCTTTATATGACAGCTATATACGCGCAATTAGGTGGGCTTCTGACAGAATCGAGAATGACGGCATAATTTGTTATGTTACTAACGGCTCATTTATTGACAGTAACAGCGCGGACGGACTCAGAAAATGCCTTTACAGCGAATTTCAGCGGATTTATATTTTCAATTTGCGGGGCAATGCTTACACATCGGGCGAATTAAGGAGAAAAGAGGCCGGCAATATTTTCGGATCAGGGAGTCGGCTGCCAGTGGCTATAACTTTACTTGTTAAGGATTCAAAGCGAGCCGGTGAAGATTGCAAAATATTTTATCGTGATATAGGCGATTATCTTTCCCGAGCTGAGAAATTAAACGAGATCGAACGCTCTAAATCATTCGGAGAAATGCTTGACGAGATGACAGAAATAACCCCGAATGAGTCAGGCGATTGGATAAATCAACGCAGCAAAATTTTTAACACGTTTTTAAGGCTCGGCAATAAGAAGGAGAGTCAGGAGTTCGCAATTTTTGACGAGAGATATTCAACGGGATTAACAACAGGTCGCGACACATGGTGCTATAACTTTTCAAGGGAATCACTGAAATATAATATTTCGTCAATGATAGAAATTTATAATCAGGAGCGCGAGAGGTTACAGCAAGAAATAAATCACGGAGTCGACATTCAAAAATTAGTAACAATGGACGATAAAAAAATTTCATGGAGTCGCGGCCTTTATCAAAATTTAG
>CAJOEQ010000151.1 GCA_905233515.1 uncultured Synergistales bacterium | reverse complement strand
TTGCGGTCTACAGTAACGCCCGGAAAATTTCCGATTCTTTGATTCGCGCCCGTCAACTGATTGAATAAAGTAGTCTTGCCTGAATTCTGATTCCCAGCAAGCGCAAATGTTAATATAGTCCCATCGGGTAAAGATTTATTTTTGTCGTTATCGTGATATTTGCCTTCTTCACCTAGTCCGGGATGAGGTATTATATTATTTAAAATGTGATAGGCTTTAATAAATTTTTCTGCGTGATGACTTTCTTTTGCGGGAGAAATATTTATTTTTTTCGCGTCGTCAAGCCTCAATGTAAGCTCATAATCATGTATACGAATCTCTACAGGGTCGCCCAATGGAGCAGCTTTTACCATTTTTACAAGAGCACCGGGAATTATTCCCATATCTAATAAATGCTGTCTCAAATGGCCGGAGCCTCCGACTGTAGAAATCATCGCAGTTTTCCCTATTTCGAGTTCTGCTAGAGTCATTAATAAAATCTCCGTTCAAGTTTTATATTTTATAAAATATTTTATGAGTCAAATTTTATTTGAGCGTGAAAATTAAATCAATGACAATTTTTATGCTTTTATTCTATTCTTTAGCATGACTCGCAAATTTCGTGATTTCCTTCTGAAAAGTTAAATCACATGTCCCAGTTCTCCCGTTGCGATTCTTGGCGACTCTTATATTTGCTAAGCTATTAACTTGATCATTTTGCTCGTTTTCGCCGTAATAATCTTGACGGAAAATTAATATAACTGTGTCGGCATCCTGTTCAATTGCGCCCGAGTCTCTCAAGTCCGATAATTGAGGCTTCTTTTCGTTGCGTTTCTCAGTTTCTCGCGATAATTGAGACAATGCTATAACAGGACAGTTTAATTCTCGTGCGACTGCTTTTAACGTTCGTGAAATTTCCGCGACTTCTTGCTGTCTACCGTCATTTATTCTGTGATCTCCAGTGCTCATTAATTGCAGATAATCAATTACAACTAAAGCTAAATCGGGGTGTCTTGTCTTGAATCTCCTACAGCGAGTCCTAAAATCAAGAGTCGTTAAATTTGAGTCATCGTTTAAATAAATATTTTTCTTGCTTAACTCTGAACCGGCTTTAATAATCGCGTTAAAAGTATTCTTACCCATTGCACCGGTGAAAATCTGTGAGAGATTCACGTTTGACTCAGCTGCTAACATTCTCATTAATAATTGCTCGCTTGACATTTCAAGACTGAATATCAAAACGGGTAAATTTGCGCCGTCGCCTCCGAATTGAGCAATATTCACAGCAAGTGCAGTCTTACCCATTGAAGGACGAGCAGCGATAATATTAAGACTTCCGGGCTGAAAACCTCCTGTTATAGCGTCCAAATCAGGAAATCCCGACGAATAGCCCGCCATTTTGCTGCCTGTCTGCTTGTAACGTTCTTCAATTGAGTTAAAAGCAGGTGCTATTAAATCACTGACTCTAATAAATTCCGACGAACTTTTATTTGATGCGGCCTCAAAAATTAGTCTTTCAGCTTCTGTGATGACTTCTCGGCTTGATTTCTGATCGTTATATGCGAGATTTATTATTGCGTTGCCAGCTTCTATTAATCGGCGTTTGATTGCGCGTTCTCTTACAATTTCAGCGTGATACGGTGCATTTGCTGTTGTTGATACAAGCGAAATCAATTCGGCCAAATAAGGCTGCCCCCCGAGCCTGTTAAATATTCCCAGCGATTTAAATTCTTCTGATACAGTCAAGAAATCAACGGGCTTATCATTTACGTACATATTTAATAAAGCCTCAAAAACGGCCTTATTATTTGGATCATAGAAATCATTTGCGCTTAAAATTTCTATAGTTGAGCCTAGAGCCTCTTTTGAGAGAATGCACGCGCCTAATACTGCCCTTTCTGCGTCGAGATTGCGCGGGGGGATTCTGGAGTCCGGCATTAGTTCACGCTCACAGAGACAATCATATCAGCCTGAACGCCGGGATAAAGTTTTACGGAAAATTTGAAATCTCCGGCATTCTTTATTACGTCATCAAGTTTTATGTCGCGTTTATCAAAATTTTTCAGTCCGTGTTGAGATTCTAGAGCCTCGGCAATCTGAGTCGCCGTAATACTTCCAAATAATTTGCCGTTGTCGCCTGCTTTTCCTGTTATAGTAACTGAACGACCCTGCAATTTTTTCTGTAACTCGAGTGCTTCAGCGTGTAATTTTTCGTCCTTTGCTTTGAGTCTTGCCTGCTCAGCCTTCCATTCTGAAATTTTGCCGGGGGTGGCCTCGATTGCTAAGTTTTTAGGCAGTAAAAAATTTCTCGCGTAACCGTCGCTGACTTCAATTAATGCGCCCGATTTGCCGAGTTTATTCACGTCTGATTTAAGAATTACTTTCATGATAAAAAAATTTCTCCTTACTATTTATATTTACATGAGAATAATATATCACATTGCGGGGAATTCCGGGCGGGTGGGCTATAATATAAAAAAAGGAGATGATTTCACATGAAACTAGAAAGTTTGTTAGTGCCGTTATTAAATTTTACGCAGGAAAATAATAATTATTACTCTCAAGCTAATAATCCCGAAAACGGCGATGTAATTCGCGTAAATAGAGGCTTATACAGTCATTACGGAATTTATATAAAAGATTTAAATCACGTCATTCACTACACGGGAGCAACGGGGCCGGCTGATTTTAACGGAATTGTGCGCGAGACCTCATTAAATGAATTCTTAAACGGTGCTGGAAAATTCAACGTCTGTAAATTCCCTGAAGATCCCGCGAAATTATTAAATTCTCACATGAATTCAGGCAATAATCATAAAAATTTATTCGAGATTTGGCAGCTCATAAAAAAATTTAAGCTCAAAGATTATCACTTATATTCAGGTGAAGAGACAATCACGCGCGCAAGAAGTAAACTCGGTGAAGGCGGTTATAATCTTGCTTTCAACAATTGCGAACACTTTGCAGTCTGGTGCAAAACCGGCGTTAAAGACTCCTCACAAGTTAATAAAATCTTAGACATAATCACTTATCTATTAAGTTAAATAACTTGCGCAACACTGCAAACTCCTTCAGAAAATAAATTTTTCCCGTCTTCACCTGACATAATAGAATCAGCTAACTTTATAAATTTTCCCGCGGCATTCTCTGCGTTCCATTCGTTTATTATTGTCTCATAAGCTGCTCGGCCAAGTCGTGAAATTTTCCCGGGATCTGTTAATAAATTTTTTACTTTCAGCGTTAAGTCCTGAATATCTTTATCTCTGAATAGTAAACCGTTTTGACCGTCATTTATTAAATATGGAGCTGAGCCTATTTTATTCCCAGCTACAACAGCACAAGCGGAATTCATTGACTCATTCAAGACAGCCCCCCAGCCTTCTCCCTTGTCTGAAGTGAATATAAAAATTTGCGATTTCTCCATTTCTGAGCGTATTTCTTCAGTTGAGAGTCCTTCAGGTGTAATATTAACAAGTTCACGCAGATTTAAAGAGTCTATCATACTTGAAAGAGTCTCATACATTGCGCCGACTCCGGCAATTTTCAGCGAAAAATTTATATTTTGATTTCGCAAATTATCAGCAAGTTTTACG
>CAJOEQ010000150.1 GCA_905233515.1 uncultured Synergistales bacterium | reverse complement strand
TGTCTAAAATCGTTACGAGAGCTTTTCTAAATCCTGCGTCGAGTGCAGCCATAGGAGTTTTGCCTGTGTTACGTTCTTCTCTGATTCTTTCATAGATTAAAACGTTTCCATCGACGGCCATTCCCAAAGTTAAAATAATTCCAGCGATGCCGGGAAGAGTCAATGTCGCATTGAAGGCGATTAAGCCCGCAAAGATTAACAAAATCGTAACGGCTAATGCTAAATCCGCCGCAAGTCCTCTGAACTGATAGAAAAGCAACATAAACACTAAGACCATAGCCGCACCGAATAAACCTGCTTGAAGTCCCTGACGGATTGAGTCAGCTCCTAAGCTCGGACCGACTGAACGATTTTCCGCGATTTCTACTGCAACGGGTAAAGCTCCGGCCTTCAACATGATTGCGAGTCTTCCTGCTTCTTCGTTCGTAAATCTTCCTGTGATTTGAGCATGACCGCCCGCGATTCTATCCTGCACGACTGGAGCAGAAATTACTACGTTATCAAGCACGATTGCTAATTGCTTACCGATTAATCTTGCTGTAGCCTGTTCGAACAAATTTGCGCCGTTAGAATTGAATTCAAGAGATACACCCATACGGCCTAAGCTGTCAGGATTCATTGCGGCATTAATTAAATCTTTCCCGGATAAAAGCACGGGCCCGAGTAAATAAAATCTTCCTTGTTCTTCACCTTCAGCGACGATTGAGCCGGGAGTGTTAGCTGTTTTTGCCTGAAAATCTGCGCTTGCATTTGCCATCTGAGCGACTGCTTTTTGCCAACGATCTTGAGCGTCTGCAAATTGAACGTCATTATCATAATTGCTGCGAATAGGTGCAGGAGGAGGAGTCCCATTTGTCTCGATAACTTCTCTGAAATCCATTTGTGCAGTTCGTCCGATTAATTCAAGAGCTGCTGCGGGGTCTTGAATGCCGGGTAAATCCACGATGATTCTATCTGATCCGCTTTTCTGGATTATAGGCTCAGCGACTCCGTATTGATCTATACGATTTCTAAGGACTGCTAAGAGTCTATCAATGCTGTCATCTCTGACGGGATTCTCGGGTGTGTCTTTTGCCTGCAAAACGATATGAGCTCCGCCCTTAAGATCTAAGCCGAGATTAATATCATTTCTTGCGTACCAAACGAAAGCCGATGCCGCCGCAATTACTATAATTACAAGCCAAATTCTAGTTCTATTTGAGAGCATTTAAGCCGATGCCCCCTGCGTTGTGTTAGCATTTGCCGTGTTAGAAGCCCGCTTTGTCTGGACTGCTGATTTAAGAATTCTTACTCTTACACCTTCAGCGATTTCAATTTGGAAAGAGTCTTCTCTTACTTCTCTGACTGTTCCCATAAAGCCGCCTATTGTTACAATTTCGTCTCCGCGGTTTATGCTTGCAATCATGTTATTGTGCTGTTTATCGCGTTTTCTTTGAGGTCTGATAATGAAGAAGTAGAAGATTAATACAAATATTGCAAGCGGGAATAACATTCCCATTAGTCCGCCGCCCTGAGCAGCCGCACCAGCATCACCGCCGCCGCCACTCGTTCCGGAACCTGCGGGAGCACCGCCGCCCCCGCAAATGTTTACAGCTGTTGTTGATTCTGCCATGTTTGAAAAAATTGCCTCCTGAAAAAATTATTAATTACTTCCACATCGGTGAGTATTTCGCGAGTCCTGCGTATTTTGCCGCGTCCCCGAGCTGCTCCTCGATCCTGATTAACTGATTATATTTCGCGATTCTGTCAGTTCTTGCTACGCTGCCTGTCTTAATTTGGCCTGCACGAGTTGCAACCGCTAAATCAGCAATAAACGTGTCTGCTGTCTCGCCTGAACGGTGAGAAACTACTGCCGCATAACCTGAATCCGCTGCCATTTGGATAACTTGAAGAGTTTCGCTTACTGTTCCGATCTGATTTAATTTCACGAGTACTGCATTTGCTACACCCTCAGAAATTCCGCGAGCTAAAATTTTCGGATTCGTTACAAATAAATCATCGCCGACTAACTGAATTTTTTTGCCGAGTGCCGCCGTTAAAGCCGCCCAGCCTTCCCAGTCATCTTCTGCGCATCCGTCTTCAATCGAAATAACGGGATAATTTGCTACGAGTTTCTCATAAAGTTTCACGAGTTCACCCGAAGTATATTCAGCTCCGCCGCTCTTGCTGAAGACGTATTTATTTTTCTCAGGTACAAAGAATTCACTTGACGCGACATCAAGAGCAAAGCTGACATCTGCACCAGGCTTATAACCTGCTTTGTTGACTGCTTCCATTAATAAATCAAGTGCTTCCTCGTTATTCTTAAGGTTAGGAGCAAATCCGCCTTCATCGCCTACACCTGTAGAATATCCGCGAGCCTTTGTGCAGCTTTTAAGTGCGTGATAAACTTCTGCGCCCATTCTGAGAGCCTCTGCGAAATTTTTGCCGCTGTGAGGTACAATCATGAACTCCTGAAAATCGACTGTTGAGTCCGCATGTGCGCCGCCGTTGATAACGTTCATCATGGGAGTAGGAAGTAAAGCCGCGCCGACTCCTCCGAGCCACTGATAAAGTTCTAAGCCGTGACTCTGTGCCGCTGCTCTTGCAGTTGCCATTGATACGCCGAGAATTGCATTTGCGCCGAGATTCTTTTTGCCGTCGCTGCCGTCAAGTTCGATCATAGCTTTATCGACTGCAAATTGATCATCAGCGTCATAACAGCCGACTAATTCGGGGGCGATTTTCTCATTTACGTTATTTACTGCGTGCTGAGTGCCTTTTCCGCCGTAACGTGCCTCTTTGTCTCGAAGCTCTAAAGCCTCGTGAACACCTGTAGAAGCTCCCGAAGGAACTGCCGCTCTTCCGAATGAACCGTCATCAAGCTGTACATCAACTTCAACTGTGGGATTGCCTCTTGAGTCAAGAATTTCACGTCCATGAACTCCAACTATTAATGCCATTGAAAAAAACCTCCTGATAAAATTTTTATTTATTTGTGCTATTATAAACGGGTAACGAAAATTTTAAAATGGTAATTCGTCGGGCTTTACTGCGCGTTCGTCAATTTGTTCCCAAGAAATTGCTTTAGGACGCTTTAAAATTGCCTCGTCTGAGCACAAAACTTTTACTTTCAAGACACGATTTATATACGCTATTTCTATAATATTGCCCTCGTTTACCTCACTTGAAGATTTGCACTCACGCCCATTTAAGCGCACTGCTCCTAATTCTATCATTTCTTGAGCGGCTGTTCTGCGTTTGACGAGTCTAGCGAGCTTTAAGAATTTATCAAGCCTCATTAAAATTTTGCCCCTCCTGTTATAAAATATACGTAAATTATAATAAATTTTTTCATATAAGCATTAGAACGAGATTTTACTATTACATTTACTCATACAAAAATTTATTTTTTCAACAGTTATAGCAAAGACTCACGCATGATAAATTTTTCGTATTTACTGCAAAATTAACGCACAAATTTTTTAACAAGATAACAGCACTTCACGCATTATATTTTCCTCATATCTCACTAATAAACACGCAAAAAATATTTATGGCAGAGTCAATAATAAAATTATAAAATTTAGCTTGAAAATTAGC
>CAJOEQ010000149.1:3211-8164 GCA_905233515.1 uncultured Synergistales bacterium | reverse complement strand
TAGCAGATTTAGACATAAATAATATAACACCTCTTGAGGCACTGAAATTATTAAATAAATTCATTAATCAAAGCAAAGAAGCTCGTAATTTAACATAAATTAAAATTTTGCGCGGTCTCTTATAATCTGTTATTATTCACGTAATATTATAAGGAGAGATTTTTGCGCGAATGACTTTAAATTTTATAGCGGCCGGGCTTGCTGCTTTAGGAATTACGGCGAATTTATTACAAGTTTTTATTTATATTCCGTTTATAAATTATGCTGCTTTAATTGATATTATAAATCTCGTTATTAACGGCGAAATGCTTTCACAATTGACGGGAAATATTGACATGTTAGCGGGATTTCTTTGTCTCGTGAGCATTCCCGTTATTGCTTTAATCGGCTTTATAATGTCATTGCTCAAGAAAAAAGGTTATATATTTCTCGCAGTAAGTTCGATTTTGAGCGCGTCATTTGCTTTATACTTAAAATTTGTTATATCAGGCACTGAAATAAAATTAGCCACTGAAGCCGAAATCATGCCGAATACTATAATAATTTATTTGCTGAGTCCCTGTTTATGGGCGGTATTTTATGCGCTTGCTTGTATTTGCGATTATATTTCAGTGAAAAAAATAAATATTTCTCACTCTTACACTAAAATTTTTAATAGACGTACAAAAGAAAATTTCAAGGAAAAATTTTCAAAGCCTCAAAATATCCCGCCTGTTACGCAAAAAAGTCAAGCTATAAATTATGAGGCTCTATCACTTAAAGAAATGCTCACAGAGGGATTTAATGCGATAAAACAGGCAGATTTTAACAAGGCCGACGAATATTTTACACATGCATTAATACGCAGGCCAAGCAGCTCAAACGCTTTAATCGGCAAATTAATGGCAAAATATAAAGCTCGCACAGCAAATGAATTAGTGAGTGCTCCTGTTTTGTTAGAGACTGAAGAGTTTTTCCAGCGCGCTTTATTGTCAGCAAGTCCCGCTATGAAGGAAGCACTAAATAAATATATTCGCGTTAATAGAGCAAAACGGGGTTAATTAATGGCAGAAAACAGCGTGAATTTGCAGGATTTATTAATGAACGCTCAAAGGGGCGACGCGAGATCTCAATACCGGCTGGGAGTGATATTTAACGACGGTAAATTTTTAGAGCGCGATTACACGCAGGCCGCAAAATGGTACGCACTCGCAGCAAATCAGGGACATGTTAAGGCACAATTATATCTAGGCTTATTATTTCAGAACGGGCAGGGAGTCAAGCAAAATTTTGAGAAGGCCGCAAAATGTTATTCACGAGCAGCAGAACAGGGAGACTCTAAGGCACAATATTATCTAGGTTTATTATATTTAGCAGGTAAGGGAGTGGCACAAAAATTTTTTAGACTCTCAGCAATGCAGGGCAATCAAGACGCTATAAAAATTTTAGGTAGATTTATTCAGCTTGACGAGCCGGAAAAATTATTAAACTATGAAGAAGATTTTACAGATGATGACGATTACAACGATATTTTTATCGGGAGCGTTGACGATTTATTAAGAGTTACAGAAGAAGAGCAGCAAATAAGAGACTCTCACAAAGGAATACGAGCTAATAATAATAATTCTAAATCAAAACGAGTCAAAATTTTTGCAGGTGCTTTAATTCTAATCATTGCAGGACTCGCGGGTTTATTATTATTCATGAATTCAAGCGAAAATAATCAAGAAATTTTTACGAGTTTACAGGAAATCCCGGAATTTTCACAGGAAAATAATATAATCCCGCCTCATACAGAAATCACGATTGATGAACCTCTTGCGCCTCCTGTTAATGCTGTTATTAAGCCGGTCTCACAGGATAATAAAATAATCTCACAAGATAATAAATTTAATATCAATACAGTGCGTCAGGCCATAAGGGACAAAAAAATTCCCGGCTATATTTTCGAACGCGGGCGATTCACTATTAATCCCTACGCAAAAAGAGTCATGATTACCGGTGATGGAGTTAGATTCAGGTCAGAGCCTAATACTCAATCAAGAATATTATCTAAAATGTCAAAAGGTTTTATCACTGAATACTGCGGTGAATGGGTCAGCCCTAAGAATGAACGTTGGATCTTGAGCATTCAGGACAAGAAAAAAAATGTTTACGGCTGGATTTTCGCAAAGTACACGCAATTAATGAAAGATTGAAGGAGTCAAAATGTCTGAAATTAAAGCATTGCCCGAAAGTATTTGGCTGAGAATTGCAGCCGGTGAAGTTGTAGAACGTCCCGCCTCAGCAGTAAAAGAATTAGTCGAGAATTCACTTGATGCAGGAGCGACTCAAATTCGCGTGAAATTATTTGACGGCGGCAGATTAAGAATTATAGTAGAAGACAACGGGAAGGGAATAGAATTTCAAGATTTGCCCTTAGCTCTACAATATCATGCAACAAGCAAAATTAATACACTTTCAGATTTAGAGAATATTAACACTCTGGGCTATAGGGGTGAGGCACTTGCGAGTCTTTCAGCAGCTGCTGACGTTGAAATCAGGAGCAAATATAAAGATTCTGACTCGGGCGGGTTGATTCGAACTCATGACGCAAAAATTATCGAACATGTTAAAATCAATTGCCCATATGGGACTCGCGTTCAGGTTGAAAATTTATTTTCGGGACTTCCTGCTAGACGTAAATTTTTGAAGAGTGCTTCAGGAGAATTGCGGCGTGCGGCTGTGTTTCTGCGTGAATATTCCGTGTGTCATCCTGAAGTAGCATTTACGCTTGAACATGACGGCAAAGAAATTTTTAATACTGATGGATCAGGCAGCAAAAAAAGAGTCCTTGCTAAAATATGGGACGACGGCGCAGAAATTCAAAATATTAACGTCTCAGCGGGTCATGTAAAATTAGAATGCTGGTATCAAGCGAGGCCGGGACGAATTGATATAATTTCTTTCGTGAATGGCCGTACAGTCAGCGACCCCGTTATAAAATCTGCTGTTAATGCAAATGCCCGTGATTTAATGGGAAATTTTGCTTTATTCTTTACTCTTGAGCCGTCATTAATTGATGTAAATATTCACCCTGCAAAATCTGAAGTCAGATTCAGATACCCGACAGAAATTTATCAGGCTTTAAAAATTGCCGTAAATAATTTAGGAAGTCCAATAATCGAGTCAAGTTTTATAGAGTCAAAGCCGGTTATAAATATAAATTCTTACAAGCCCGCTCAAGAATCACGCACAAATTATTCAAGAATGCCAGCAATGCCGCGCAAAATTATAGAATCAGACTCGCAAAAAGATTCGCAAATTTTCCTAGATGATTTCTCTTTACAGCCGGAAATTTCACAGCCTGAAATTATTTATATGGGTCAGACTTCAGGAGGCTATTTGATTTATGACACGCACGGGAAAATTATAATAATGGATCCTCACGCCGCCCATGAGAGAATCAATTACGAGAAAATAAAATCTCTTGCTGATGAGTCAAAAAATGTGCAGAAATTATTAATACCTGTTTTATTACATCCGACTTTGGCACTTGAGGCAAACGAATACGCTAAAGAATTACAAGATAACGGCTTTGAACTTGAAGACACTATAAAAGGTGTAGAATTACGGGCGATTCCTGCATTGCCTGAACGAGATTTTGAGCCTGAGGCTTTATTACGCGCTTCACTGGGAGCTTTAAAGAATAATCGAGACGGAGACACTAAAAATATTTTATGGCGGACATGGGCGACGATGGCCTGTAAAGCGTCGATAAAATTAACAAATAATATAACTCGTGAAGAGGCCTTAACTTTATGGGCGAATCTCCACGAATGCAAGCAGCCTTTTGTTTGTCCTCATGGCCGGCCAGTTATGATAGAAATTTCTAATCAGGATTTAACAAGGCAGTTCGGGCGCGAATGAGAAAATTTTTTACTGCCTTATATAACCCCATTTGCCGTTTTGCTTTACTGCTGCGAGTCCTTCACTGAATGGGCGTGCGTCATCAAATTGCGGGGAGATCTCCCAGTCGCCTCTAACATTTATATAACCCCATCGGGCATCGGCGGCAACGGGTGCGAGTCCTTCACTGAAATTTTTTGCGTTGTTATAGCGTCTTGGAATCGCGAATCTATTTCTAGGACTGATAAATCCCCAGCCCCTATAAGTCGTACGAGTCCTCACAGGTGCAAGACCAAACGAGAAATCACCGGCTTCAAAATATTTATTGCGTATTACTATATCGCCGGAAGTGTTTATAAAGCCTCGTCTACCATTTAAATTTACGCTTGCTTTGCCCTCGTTAAATCTTCCTGCTTTGATAAATTTATGCGGGATTACTAATTGACCGTGTAAATCTATATAGCCCCAGTGGCCGTTTTTCCTGACAGCCGCGAGTCCTTCACTGTATGAGTCAGCACGTTCAAATCTCGGAGCAATCGCAAAATTTCCGGCCAAATCAATAAATCCCCATTCACCGCCCATTTGAATAGCCGCGAGTCCCTGCGAAAATGGCAGACCGTTCGCAAAAAATCTTTCTTGAGTCAATCCCGTATCAGGATCGACTCGTGAAAATGCCGCATTGCCTTGAGTGTCAATATAGTGATCTCCTACAAATGCAAAACCTTCGGAAAAATCGCCCGCTTCAGGGGTTCGATATACAAACGGAATAGCGACTCGGCCAAGATTGTCTATATAGCCCCATCTGTCATCTTTCTTGACAGCCGCGAGTCCCTCGTGAAAGTCTTTAGCTTCCTGATATTCATACTCAATCGCAATATAAACGGGATTAGTCAATGCTCCATAAGCAAAATTTATAAACGTGAGCAAAAATATTATTATTACAAAAAATTTTTTCATGATTTACCCTTCTGAAGGTGCGCGCCTTTGTGCCTTGCGTCGTTCGAGTTCGTCAAGAATTGCTTTGCGTAATCTTATAGACTGCGGAGTAACTTCTACAAGCTCATCTACTTCGATCCATTCCATAGC
>CAJOEQ010000149.1:0-3050 GCA_905233515.1 uncultured Synergistales bacterium | reverse complement strand
TAAATAGCACGCCTCTATCCTGTAAATTTTCGAGCTGATATGCTGTAGCTTCTCCAGTGTCAACGCTTACAAGTGAGCCCCTGTTACGAGTTATTAAATCTCCTGCCCATTCTTTATAACCGCTGAAACAATTTGACATGATTCCGAGTCCCCTCGTGTCAGTCAAGAATTCACCGCGATAACCTATTAAGCCGCGAGTCGGTATCTCGATTTCTATTCTAAGCAAGCCCCTATCAGGATTATCAATATTTAGGACTTTTCCTTTACGCTTTGACATTTTTTCGAAGACTATACCTTGATATTCTTCAGGTACATCAATAGTAACAAGTTCATAGGGCTCGCATTTGACTCCGTCTTTGTACTCGATAATTACTTCAGGTTTTGAGATGCAGAATTCCATACCTTCACGGCGCATTTCTTCAATTAAGATTCCTAGCTGTAATTCTCCACGTCCTGAAACTTTTACACCGTCAGGACGGCCAAGATCTTCCATTCTGAGCGAGACATTTACGTGCATTTCTCTTTGTAGACGAGCTTTTAACTGTCTTAACGTAACTGCTTGACCTTCACGCCCAGCAAACGGCCCGGAATTAACAAGAAAGAACATTGACACTGTAGGCTCTTCAATTGAAAGAGGCTTTAAAGGTTTATCCGCAATTTCTTCATTTGCAAAAGTATCGCCTATATCTATTTCACTCGGTCCAGTAAGCCAAACTATATCGCCCGCGCTGACCTCGTTAACTTCTACTCTTTCAAGTCCGCGAGTTACCCATAATTGAGCGACTTTCGCATTTTCTCGGCCTGTAATTTGCCAGTCATCGCCGCTGTGATCCGTTGAGTTCCATTTTGTAGAAATTCTTGTGAAAGGCTCACCCTTTTTTATATGACCCTGAAGAATTTTGCCGCAGCCTATTCTACCTACATATTCATTCCATGCGAGTGTGCTTACTTGCATTAAGAAAGGTTTTGACGGGTCAACATCAGGAGCAGGGACGTAATCAATTATCGCCTGAAATAAATCATCCATGTTATCACGTCTCGGATCGCTTAAATCTTTAACAGCCCAGCCGTTAAGCCCTGAACCGTATAAAACTGGGAAGTCTGCCTGCTCATCAGTTGCACCGAGTTCAAAGAATAAATCAAAAGTTTGATTTAATGCGCGATTCGGGTCTGCTCCTTCTCTATCGACTTTGTTAATGAAAACTAGGGGCTTCATTCCGATTGACAGCGCGTGCTGTAATACGTATCTTGTTTGAGGCATGGGCCCTTCATTAGCGTCAACGATTAATATTACTGAGTCAACAGTTGATAAAATTCTTTCGACTTCTCCGGAAAAATCAGCATGTCCGGGCGTGTCAATTATATTAATTAGATAGCCTTTCCACTCGACTGTGCAGGGCTTAGATCTTATTGTGATTCCTCGTTCGCGTTCAAGCGGGTTATTGTCCATGACTCTTTCTGCAACTTGAGTGTGTGCTGCAAAAGTCTGAGCGGCTCTAAAAATTGAATCTATCAGAGTCGTTTTGCCGTGATCTATGTGTGCTACGATTGCTAAATTTCTGATGTTATGTGAATCTTGCATAAAATATAATCATTCCTGTTAAAAAATTTTTTTCACGCAAAATTTTAACATATTACACGAATTAATTAATAATGCAGTCAAGTTTACACCGACTCCGTTAAAATTCATTCATGACACGAATTATATAGTCCTGTTCTTCTTTAGTCATGCCATTATATAACGGAATAGACAAAACTGTTTTAGCGTATTCTTCAGTAATCGGCAGCGTTCCTTCTTTTACATTAAGATATTTATACGCTTCTGACAAATGCGGCGGAATAGGATAATGTATTATTGTCCCTATATCATGATCATCTAAAAATTTTATCAGCTCATCCCTATATTTTGACCTGATGACAAATTGATGCCATATATGAGTCGCACCGTCTCTAACTTTAGGCAAAACAAATTTTTTGTTATTCAATTCCGATAAATAACGCCCGCAAATTTTTTCTTTCTCTTGAGCTAACTCGTCAAGGTGCTTTAATCTCACTCTTAACAGCCCAGCTTGAATCTCATCTAAACGCGAATTTGCGCCGACTACTTTATTATAATATCTCTTCTCTGAGCCGTAATTTCTGAATATTTTTGTGTCAATAGCTATTTTATCAGAGTTAGTAATAATTGCTCCTGCGTCCCCGAATGCTCCTAAATTTTTCGACGGGTAAAAAGAAAAGCAGCCTATATCGCCAAATGTCCCAGTTTGCTGGCCGTTATATTTTGCTCCGTGTGATTGAGCGCAATCTTCAACAAGCCGCAAATTATATTTCTTGCAAATTTCTAAAATGGGACTCATATTTGAAGCCTGCCCGTAAAGGTGAACTACTAAGATTGCTTTTGTTTTGTCAGTTATTTTGCTTTCGATCTTGGCCGCGTCAATATTAAAATATTCGTCAGGTTCTACAAATATCGGAGTCGCTCCGTTCATAGTTATTCCCATTACGCTGGCAATATATGTGTTTCCTTGTACTATTACTTCATCGCCGCGCCCTATTCCCAGAACTCGAAAAGCTATCCATAAAGCATCGAGTCCGCTTGCGAGTCCTACACAATGTTTTGCACCGAGATAATCAGCAAATTCCTTCTCAAAAGATTCTACCTCATGACCGAGTATATACCAGCCTGAGCGCAAAACTTCTAAGGCCTTTGCTTCAAATTCGGCTTGATACTTATAAAATCCCCTGTCTAAACGATTCGGCATAATTTTCCCCATGATAAATAAATTACTCCTTTCTGTATAAATAACTCTCGACGATAAATTTTTGACAGAATTTAACTATTTTCTCAATCAGCATTGAGCCTAAAATCATCGTCAAGTAATAAATTGGAATCTCCAGCCATAAAGTGCCGAGACTCAAAATTATATTTTTGGCATAACTCAAGAACAGAATATGATACAGGAATATATAAAGAGTGTGCCTTCCTATATAAACCGCTAAATTTTCAATTTTGTATAATATATTTTCCCCTGAAGCAATTATTAATTTAT
>CAJOEQ010000148.1 GCA_905233515.1 uncultured Synergistales bacterium | reverse complement strand
ACGCCTTCAGGATAGCCGCCCCATGTTCTTATTAAAGCAGTCAGCAAACCGCACCCGAATGCATAAATATATTGTCCCTTTTCCGTCATCGGCGAAGTCGTATAATCAGTAGCCATGAAAATAGCTCCGAGTAATAAACCGCCCGTCATGATTTCATGTAAAGGATACATCCATCCGCCGTGCTTAAATAATGCCGCTAAAATCGCAGTCGTTAAAATATAAGTCAGGGGGATTCGCCATGAGATTACTTCTTCCCAGACTAAATAAAGACCTCCGAGAATTAATAAAATTGAGCTCGTTTCACCTATACAGCCGCCCATATTGCCAGCTAACATGTTCCAATATGACGGAATATTTGCGATGCTACCGGCCTTCATTGCTGCTAAAGGAGTCGCGCCTGAAATTCCCTGCACTGTCCATGTTGTCATAGCAGTCGGCCAAGAAATTAACATCATTGCTCGGGCTGCTAAAGCGGGATTCACGATATTACAGCCTATTCCGCCGTAAAATTCTTTAACGATTATGATCGCAAAGATACTCCCGCAAACTGCCATCCAAATAGGAATCGTCGGCGGCAAATTATAAGCAAGTAATAAACCTGTTACTACAGCTGATAAATCATTTATAGTGCTTTTACGGTGCATTACAAATTTATTCCATATAAATTCACTCAAGACACAAGCAATTATGCAGGCCGCTATTACTGCGAGAGATCTTAGACCTAAAAAATATACGCCTGTGATTCCTGCAGGTATAAGCGCACATATAACCGTGCACATGATTTTGCTTGTACTAAATTCTGAATGCACATGAGGTGAAGAAGATACTACAAGTTTTGTCATGATATTATTTCGCCTCCTGTTTTTCCTGTTTTGCTTTAGCGGCGGCGGCTGCTTTACGTCTCATTGCAGTAACTGCGGCTTTTCCGTCTTTACAGCTTTGAGTCAAATGTCTTGATGCCGGACAAACATATGCACAACAACCGCACTCTATGCAGTTCATACCGTTATGAGCGTCAAAAGTTTCATAGTCTCTGCGTCTTACTGCGTGATCTAAAAATGTAGGCTCTAAGTGCATAGGGCAGGCCTCAACACATTTTGCGCACCTGATACAGGCTGACTCTTCAGCTAGATACGCAAATTTTTTAGTGAGTGCTAGAATTCCCGAAGTGCCTTTTACGACCGGGACATCTATAGAACGCATTGCAAGACCCATCATAGGCCCGCCTGCAAGAATTTTAACGGGGTCATCCTTGAATCCTCCGCAATAATTTGTAAGTTCACGAACAGAGAGTCCTAATGGTACCTGTAAATTTTTAGGCTCAGAAATTGCATCACCAGTTACAGAAATTACGCGCTCAGTTAAGGGCTTCCCTTCTTCAATGGCTTTGCAGATTTGCCAAGTCGTGCGAGTATTAAGAATTATGCACCCTACATCAGCAGGCAATGCAGGAACTACGGGGATTTCTTGACCTGTTACAGAATAAATTAACATTTTTTCTGCTCCCTGCGGATATTTCACAGTGTGAGGCATGATTTTAATTTTCGCGTTATTGTTGTGTTCGCTCATAACTTTTATAGCTTCAGGCTTATTATTTTCGATCGCTATAATTCCTTGAGCCTCCGGGAATATCTCAAGAACATAACCGAGTCCGCGTATAATCTCATCAGGTGACTCAATCATGAGTCTATTATCACAGCTCAAATAAGGCTCACACTCAGCAGCATTGACTATAACCCATTTGATAATTTTGCCGGGCGGAGGCGATAATTTTACATGAGTCGGGAAGCAGGCTCCACCGAGTCCCACTATTCCAGCAGAACGAATTAATTTCACGTATTCACTGGGTGCGGGCTTGTGTCCTAACTCGTCAAGTAAAGAAGGTGCAGGCGTATATTTTCCGTCGCTTGTGATTACTATACAATTTTCAATACTTCCTGATACGGTCATTCGCGGCGCAATTTCTTTAACGACTCCAGATACAGCCGAGAAAATTGGAGCTGATACAAATGCTTCAGTGTCTGCAATTTTTTGACCGGCTTTGACCTCATCACCCTTAGCTACGATTGGAGCACAGGGCGCGCCGATATGCTGCGATAAAGGATAAACGAATTCACGCGAGTCTTCAGGCCGTAAAATTTCTATTGCCTTATTCTTTTACCTTCAGGCGGATGGACTCCCCCTAAAAATGTCGGCAAGTACATATTAATATAAACACTCCCCTCAAAATATGTAAAAATTTTAATATGATTTTAATGTATTATAGCTTATATTTTCACAAAATTTTTTGCTGATAAAATTATTGCTCATATTTGCGAGATTTTTATTTATAGTAACAAGAATGATTAATGATTAATGTGATTTATATTATCTTCATGATAAAATAACATTTTGCTTATAATTTATGGGAGTTGAAATATTAACATGGTAACAATTAGAGATGTAGCGCGGCTTGCAGGTGTGTCTGTTGCTACTGTATCTATCGTGATGAATAATAAATCAAAGGAGCGTTCTATACCTGAATCGACTCAGGAAAGAATCAAAGAGGCCATGCGTGAATTAGGTTATCAGCCAAATTTAAGCGCGCGCCGTCTTCGTTCAAAATATAAGCAGTCCCCTGTGATTGCTTTTTTCTGGCCGCTTGATTTTAGAGTCAATTTTCTTGCAAGTTTAATTAATGCATTATCACATGAAATAAAATCATCAAAATTTGACTGTGAGCTTGTAATACAATCTTATGAGGCCGGAAATCTTGAAGCATTTGACGACGATTTGACTAAAAGAGGCTATAACGGCGTAATAATCGGCGCATGTACTGAAGACGATATAAAGCATTTAGAGAGCATGAGTCTTTTAATGCCGGTCGTGTTAATTAATCGCGAGTCTGAAAAATTTTCTACTGTATCAATCGATAATGATATGTTAGGGAAGATTGCAGCGCGTGAATTTGTCAGAAAAGGTATTCACTCAGCCGGAGTCTTTGCGTCAAATAACGGCTATTTATCGTCTAACTTGAGAGTCTCGGCTTTCTTGAAACACTGCAAATATTACGGAGTCAACGTCGAATACGAGAATATTATCAGGAATGAAAGCACTTTAGACGGCGGTTATTACATTGCGGCGGATTATTGCGAACTCAAGAAAAAACCTAAGGCCGTTTTTTGTGATTCTGACTCTATTGCTGTAGGAGCGTTAAAAGCTCTTCACGATTTAAATATTAATGTGCCGAAAAATTTAGAGATTTTAACAGTAGATTTAAACTCTTCAGGAATCACCGCGTATTCTTTGCCGTCTTTGAGCGTTATAGAATTGCCGAATGACGAGATAGCCCGCAATATAATTAAAATCTTAAATAAAAAAATTTCTGCAGGGTCATTAACTCCTGAACACGCAGTAATTCAACCGAGATTAATTCTTCGTGAAAGTTTCTCATAAAATAAAAACAGGACAGGCTCATTTTTGCGAGTCTGCCCTGAAAATTTCTCTTAAATCACTTAAATTCATAGCGAGGAAAAATTTATTTTGCTGCCATTTAAGCCCCGTTTTTGCCGAGATAAAATCTTGAAAATTTTCTAGCTCGGGGGGTGCTAGACTGGCTTTATTAATCATGCATACACTATCACGAGACGTGAATATATAATAATTTTCCTCATCATGAATCAATTTCTGCAAATTTTTATAATAAATTTTCATGCTGCCTTCACCGGAAATATTTATAAACTCGTCAAGAAATTCATATTTCATAACGGGGAATTTTTTACGAGACTGCAAAACTTTATCGGCCATCATTTGAGCAGGAAAATCAGGAGTCGACACAAGCCAAGCTCCGACTAATAATAATAAACCTTTCGCCCATAGTGCCAAATTCGCAGCCACGCAAATAATTATCATGAATAACCCCGCGCAAAATCTTAAAATTATTCGCGATTTATAATAAGTATAATAATTCGTCCTGTATAAATCTTGAATAGTTTTCGAGTCGTGTTCTATATTTGCACGGTAAAAGCAGCTTGACATTTTTTATTTGCTCATCAAATTATTTAGTGCCTTAATTAACGGCTGAATTCTTTTATCAGTTGCAGGTTTAGTAATTGCCTCTGAAGCTGTTATTCTATTGCCCCAGTATTGAGAGTTGTGTTTAACGCTGATACTTATTACTGAGCCTTCAAGAGATAACCCCGCAAAAAGTCCCTTGCTGATTGAATAGCTGTAAATTGAAGCCTTTGCCTGTGCGTCAGTTGCTGCCTCTGCACGTCTTCCAACCGGCCCCGCTGCTATAGCTACATCTCCGCCCAGTTTTGTTTTACTGTTTAAGAAAGCTCTTACTCCACGTTCATTTACGACTGAGAGTAAAAGAGAAACGCTCTCAATTCCGATTTGAAATCCTACAGAAGGCCCGCCAATATTGTAGAAACTTGGCCCGTACCATTTGCCGTCTTTTCTCACGAGTATTAAGCCCTCACCGTATGAACCGCCAAATCCAAAGCCAGCCTTAAACATTGAGGGAATTAATGCGATCGCGTATGAACTTTTGAGGGACTCGGCCATGTCTGAAGCGTCAGGTTCTGAAGCTAATTCGTTTACCATTGCCGTAGCAGACTCGATTACGCTATTTGCATCGCCAAATGCCGCACTCGCCGTAAATGCCGTTATAATTAATACAAGTAAAGCTAATTTTTTCATGCTAAAATTTACCTCCGAAAAAAATATTGTTTATATTATAGCCCAGCTAATTATATTTCAAGATTTACGAAATTTTTATCTTGCTTAATTCATGAGCGGCTATTAATATATTTTGCGTGATAGTTTATATTTTTACAGAAAGGAAAATTTTTTCATGACTCAAGAAATTAAATCAGCTTCTACCATTAAAGAACTCGCAGCAATCGTTGATAAACTTGATAGTTCAAATATCAGTGAGCAGACTTTACGGGCTGTGCAGGAGACTTTAAATAATTTGACCGAGCAGGCATTATATAATCTCAAGAATGACGCTGATAAATTAATTTGCGATAAAAATTTGTCTGAAGTCGAGAATTTTATCAAGTCAGAATCAAGCAAACTTCAGGACGAAATAAAATCAGTCATAACTGATGATTATGCTTTATTGAATCGCGTTAATTCACGTGCTGACGAGATTATTAATTCATGCTCAGAGAATTTAAAGCGAATGACTCAGCAAATTATTTCGGCTCAAAGTGTAGCAGATATAAAGCAGTTCGCCGCCGCAAAAAATCCCGTTATAGCCCAGCATGTCGGGGAATTTCTCACAAAATTTGTTAATGCCAAGCTCGAAAAATTGCAGAATGATATAAACTCTCTAATCATGAGCAAAAAATTTAATGAGGCAGAGTCGCTTATTAATTCAGAAGGCGCGCAATTAAAGCAGGATATTTTAAACGGGGACTCGAATTTAATTAATAAGGTCAATAATTTAACGCAGGAACTCACTAAAAAAGTTTTTGACGCAAAACCGGGCTTTGCAAGAGCGTTATTTACGTTTATATTAGTCGTTGCAATTATTGCCGGAGGAGTGTATTTATTCGATAATTATTACAATGACGGACAAATCACTCAAAATGTTAAAGATTTTGTTATGGAATTATCAAGCAAATTAAACACGAAATAAACTAAAAAAGGGACTTGGCCGCAAATGACTGAGTCCCGATAATTTTTTTATTGAGTGAGTCCCGCGCGCCTGCTTTATCTCGTGAATAATTAATTACGTTTCTGCTGTGAAATTTAGATTTAAT
>CAJOEQ010000147.1 GCA_905233515.1 uncultured Synergistales bacterium | reverse complement strand
CTGTTTTCGGAAAAGGAGTCGCAGCTTTTCAGGAAAAATTAACGGAACTCTCGGGCGGTTCAATGACTTGTATGATATTTGCAAATGGAACGCTCGGCTCAATTTCAGAAGTTGCCGCAATGCTTCAACAAGGAACTTGCGATGTAAGTTTAATAGTAACGTCTTCACTTGTTGATTTCGCGCCGGAATTAGGAGTCTTCGATCTTCCTTTCTTGTTCGCAGATTATAATGATGCCCGCACGACAATTAATGGAGCTGTAGGTGATTACTTCAAAGAAAAATTAGCACAGGCAAATATGCACGTCGGAAGCTGGCTTACAATGGGATTCAGAGAGACGACTTCAAACAAGCCTATTAAATCAATCGCAGATTTCAAGGGACTTAAAATCAGAACACAAAGCAATGAAGTACATCAAGCAATTTTTAAGGCTCTAGGGGCAGCTCCTACTGTAATCAGTTTTTCAGAACTCTATACAGCAATGGAACAGGGAACAGTTGACGCACAAGAAAATCCATATGTAAATATTGCAAATAACGCATATTTTGAAGTGCAGAAATATTTGATTGAAACTAATCACGTTTTCCAGCTCGCGGCTCTATTAATTTCAGAGAGTAAATACAACAGCTTAAGCGATGAAGAGAAAAAATGGATTGATGAAGCTGCCAAAGCTGCTGCCGACGTTGAATGGAAAGTTACAATCGAAGACAATGAGACGGCAAAGGCAAAATCTATCAGTGCAGGAATGGATTTCACACAGCTAAATCATGAAGAACTCCTAAATGCTACAGCAAGTGTCTATGATATATACGGTGCAAAATATGCCGAACTTCTTAAATTAATGGGCAAAGGAAAATAACAAATGATGAGGAAGTTATATAACTCCCTAATAACATTAAGCGATGCTATTTTTAGAGTCGAAAAATGGCTGTTACTTCTTGCTGTTATTGCTGTAACGCTGGTAAATTTTCTAAATGTTGTCTTGCGTTATGCGTTAAATTCCGGCTTGGCTTATTGTGAAATGTTAAGCATTGTTTTATTCATGTTCATGGTAATTATCGGAGGAAATATCGCGGTCAAGACTGACTCAGAAATTAGAATCGATATTATAAATTTTAAGAGTGAACGGAAAAATGCCGCTTTTCGTTTACTGTCAGATATAATTTCGATTATCGCTATAATTCTTGCAATCATCGGACTTTGTGCGACTATACAGGCCGTAATCAAGCATAAACAAAGAGTCACGCCTCTTCCTATTTATACATATCATATTTATATTTGTATGTTGATAGGCTTTGTTATGATTTTGCTAGATCACTTTATAATATTTCTCAGGCATATTTTAATTATGTCAGGATTTGAGGCAGAAAGAGAGGCAAAAATAGAATGACAACGACACCTATTATAATTCTCTTAGCACTTTTCTTTATAACGTTGCTGCTGGGTGTTCCCTTCTCGTGGAGTCTTTTATTTTCCTGCACTGTAGCTTTATGCTTCATATTTCCGGGTATGCCTATATTGACAATCGTTCAAAAAATGTACAACGGCGGAGCAAAATATACTTTGTTAGCGATATTTTTCTTCATGTTAGCAGGTGCAATAATGCAGCACGGGGGGATCTCGTCAAGACTTGTTATGTTTGCAAAAGCTCTCTTAGGACACATAAGCGGCGGACTCTCAATAGCAGTAATTGCAGTCTGTATGATGTTTGCGGCACTATCAGGCTCATCAATAGCAACAACTGCAGCAATTGGCGGAATGCTTTTCCCTGAACTCGTAAAAGAAAAATACCCCGAAGGTTATTCGGCAGCTCTTCCTGTTGCAGGAGGTACGCTTGGAATAGTGATTCCTCCCTCGATTGTCTTTGTAGTTTACGGTGCTGCGACGGGAACTTCTATATCAAAACTTTTAATATCAGGAGTAATTCCCGGAGTCTTAGCAGGTATCTTAATGTGTATATATGCTTGGTTTTACGCAAGAAAGCACAATATCCCGAAAAGTAACTCTTTCAGCTGGCAAATACTCGCGAAAACGACTCTCCATGCGATATGGGCTTTATTAATGCCGATTATAATTTTAGGAGGAATCTACACAGGAATTTTTACTCCTACAGAATCAGCCGCTGTTGCAGTTGTTTACGGGCTATTTGTTGCAGTATTCATTCACAAAGAAATGAACATGAAAAAATTAATACGCATTGCAATAGATTCCGTGAAAGGGACTGCAAATATTTTGCTTTTAATAATGGCTGCTACAGTATTCGGCTATGTCCTGACAATTTATCAAGTCCCTGTGCTCTTCACTAACATGATGAAGACTTTCATAACGGGGAAAATTTCATTTATATTTTTCTTGAATATTTTGCTTATTATATTAGGAATGCTAATGGATTCAGGAGCAATTATATTAATTATCGCGCCTCTTGTTTATCCTATGGCTATAAGTTTCGGGATTGATCCTGTTCATTTAGGCTGTATGATTGTCTTCAATCTTGCAGTAGGACAAGCGACTCCGCCATTTGGTAATTGTTTATTTGCTGCGATACCTGCTACAAAACAAGATATTATGACGATCGCAAAAAATACTATGCCATTTGTCGTGATTTTATTCTTTACAGTGTTTCTTATTTCGTATGTTCCTGATTTTGCTATGTTCCTTCCTAACATGATGAAATAAATTTTATAATTTTACTTAACTTAAATAAGGAGGATTGCAGCTATAATAAGCCTTTTATTGAGCGGTACTTCTTTTGCTGCTGAGTTCACGATTAAACTTTGTCATGAACAAGTTGACGGCGATCCTATTGATATGGGCTGTGATAAATGGGCCGAATTAATTTCTCAAAAAACGGATGGAGCTGTAATTATGGAAGTTTACCCCTCAAGCCAGCTCGGAATCAAGTCAGATTTAATTGAGATGATGTTAATGGGTCAGCCGGTTTGCACAATAGCGGACGGCTCTTACTTGATGGATTATGTACCTGATTTCGGCGTAGTAATGGGCCCGTTCCTTTTCACTGATTGGAATAAAATGTATAAGATCACAGCAAGTGAATGGTGGAAGGAACAATCAGAAAAACTCCGCAAAGAAGGACTCGAAATTATTTCAACAAATTGGATTTACGGTGAGCGTCAATTAATGACAAAAACTCCAGTAAAAAGTGTAGCTGACCTAAAAGGCATGAAAATAAGAGTCCCTAATAACGATATTTCAGTGAAAATGTTTAACAATCTCGGCGGAGCGTCGACTCCTATGGCATTAAGTGAAGTTTATACAAGTCTTCAGCAGGGCGTTGTTGATGGAGTCGAAAATCCTTTGACAACTCTTTATAACAATGCTTTCCAAGAAGTCTGCAAATATGTTACTATGACAAATCATCAAATGACATTCTCAAATTTCATAGTAGGCTCTGAATTCTGGGGTCAGCTACCAGAAAAATATCAGAAGGCTATTCTTGAGGCAGGAGTCGAGGCCGCAATATTTAACAATCAAGAATACAACAAAGTCAGCGCAAAAATGCAGTCAGCACTCAAAGATTCAGGTTGTGAAATTATCGAACTTGAGCCGGAAGCATTGAATGAGTTCAAAAAATTAAGCGTCGCCCTTTATCAGGAATATGAGGACAAAGGCATTTGGACAAAAGGCGTTTATGAAAAATTGCAGTCAATAATGGACAAATAACTAAAAATTTAATTACAATATCCCGGAGTTCTCAGCTTCGGGATTTTTATTTAATTTGGGAGGAGGCTTTATACATGAAAAAATTTATTTGTAATTTAGACGCGCTTTTATCGGGAATTTCGCTAATTATAATCGTTCTCATAACAGTAGCAGGGGTAATTATGCGAAAATTTATCGGTCAGCCTATAGCTTGGCTTGAGGAAATGCAAATATTTTTCTTTGTGTGGCTTGTATTTCTCGGCGGCAGTCTAGCTTTCAGAATGGGCAATCAAGTATCTATAGATTTAATTGCTGCTAGATTAAGTGATAGAAGCAGAAATATTTTAGAAATTATTGATTATCTTGTATCAATTATCGTAATTTCTTACATGTTATATGGAGGTTGGAAATTAATGCACTCACCTTCTGTAATAAGAAAAGTTACTCCATATTTCAAAATCGGTTATGCTTGGATTGATTTAGCTGTACCCATTGGGTGTGCTTTGATGATTTTGCAGTATACTGTAATTATAATAAATCGCCTTATCAAATGGAAAAAGGAGGATAAATAAATGTCGCCCGTCATGTTAAGTGCTATAGCTCTTCTTGTTTTGTTATTCCTGAATGTGCCTGTCTTTGTGTCGATAACTGGAGCATGTGCCGCTTATGCAATTTTTAATCCCTCGTCAATGTTAAGTGCTATGCTGGCTATGCAGAGAGAAATTAGCGGTATGCAGTCAGTGCCTATGTTAGCTATTCCATTTTTCGTGGCGACAGGGGCATTAATGAATTACTGCGGAATCACAGATAGAATGCTGAAATTCTGCAAAGTTTTGACTCAACACATGTACGGCGGTCTAGGTCAAGTTAATATTGTTCTCTCTACACTGATGGGAGGCATGAGCGGCTCTTCACTTGCTGATGCTGCAATGGAGGCTAAATTATTAGTTCCTGATATGCGTAAGGCCGGCTACCCTAACGGCTTTGCTTCAGCAATAACAGCGGCTTCATCGTTAATAACTCCGTTAATTCCGCCCGGAATAGCTGCAATAATTTACGGCTCAATAACTGGTACATCAATCGGGCGTTTATTTGTTGCTGGAATTGTACCGGCTGTTATTTTGTGTTTAGCAATGATGATAATAGTATCTCGCTATTCACGAACTCACGGAATAAAAAAATTGAGTGAACGGCGGGCAACTAGTAAAGAACTTTGCGAAGCCTTCAAACCTGCGATTTTGCCTTTATGTCTACCAATTATAATTATAGGCGGAATTCGACTAGGATTTTTTACGCCTACAGAGGCCGGAGCTATAGCAATTTTTTACGCTTTAATTCTGGGAATCTTATACGGTGAAATTAAACTAGATAACTTGATAACTTGCATAAGAGAGACTGTCGCAACAACATCATCAATTATGTTAATAGTCGGCGCGGCTACTTGTTTTTCATGGATATTGACTTGGGAGAAAGTACCGCAAAATATGACCTCGTTTTTAATTTCTCTGTGCAAAAATAAATATATATTCATATTACTTGTTAATATTTTCCTGCTGATAGTCGGAATGTTCATTGAGGCAACTGCGGCTCAGATAGTTTTAGCTCCTATGCTTGCTCCTGTTGCTGCAGCGTTCGGGATTGATCCTGTACAATTTGGAATGGTATTTATATTTAACATGGCAATAGGATCGTTAACGCCTCCAATGGGTAATTTAATGTTCGTTACATGCAGCGTTACTAAATGCACGACTGAAGAATTTATCAGAGATTGCTTAGGTTTCTATATTCTTTTATTTGCAGTGCTTTTATTAATGAGTTACGTGCCTATGATTTCAACTTGGCTGCCTAATTTAGTATATGGAGTGTAAATCATGAATTATATAAGAACAATTTTAGGAGATATTCCCGCTTCTGAGATAGGAATAACAGACAGCCACGACCACTTAATAAGGAGCGGAGGCCCTGAAGTCTTGCATGATCCTAATTTTTTAATGGACGATGTAGAATCAGCCTCAAAAGAATTTGACTCTTTCTTAGAAGCTGGAGGCCGCACAATTGTCTGTATGGATCCTATAGGCTGCGGGCGAAATGTCCTTAAAATGTTAGAAATTGCAGAACGCTTTAAAGGCTGTGGCAATATCATAATGACAACAGGCTTTCAAAAAGGGAGTAATTATGATTCTCGAACGTCTTTTCTTGCAACGGTGGATATTAAAAAAATTGTCGATATGATGATTCTAGAAATTGAAGAGGGAATGGACATTCACAGCTATAACGGCCCTGTTGTTGAACGTGTAAAAGCAAAAGCCGGTGTTATTAAAGCTGGAACAAGCTATAGACTTATAACTAAACTTGAACAGAAAGCCTTAAAAATTGCCGCAATGACTCAGAAAGAAACTAACTGCCCTGTCTCAATTCATACTGACTTCGGGACAATGGGACTCGAATTACTTGATATTATAGAGGAAAACGGAGGCTCGGCAGAACATACTTTAATTTGCCACGTACAAAGGAATCCAGATAAATATTATTATATGATGCTGCTAGATAGAGGCGTTAATTTATGCTTTGAAGAAAGTAATAAAGCCGCATATCGTCCTGATAGTCAAATAGCTGAAAATATAATTTGGCTTATTGGAAAAGGTTATGGGAA
>CAJOEQ010000146.1:9668-10568 GCA_905233515.1 uncultured Synergistales bacterium | reverse complement strand
TGAAAGGCTCATCAAGCAAAATAAATTTAGGTTTAAGAGTCAAAGCCCGCGCAATTTCGACTCGTCTTCTTTCACCGCCTGAGAGTGCATAACCGTTAGTTTCT
This sequence comes from uncultured Synergistales bacterium, assembly GCA_905233515.1. Classification (GTDB taxonomy): domain Bacteria; phylum Synergistota; class Synergistia; order Synergistales; family Aminobacteriaceae; genus JAFUXM01. The sequence goes on along the minus strand of CAJOEQ010000146.1, from coordinate 10,464 downwards.
GCTATATGAGTGATTTTAAACTGTTCGAGTAATTCGTCCGTGAGTTCCTTTGCCTGCTTTCTTTGCCCGGTTTCTTCCCAGACGAGATTAATATTTTCTCGGACTGTGAGATTTCTAAAAATTGAGGCTTCCTGCGGTAAATAGCCGATTCCTGAATGAGCGCGCATGTAAACGGGGAGTCCTGTAATTTCTTTATCGTCAATTAAAACGCTGCCAGAGTCCGGCCTGATTAATCCTACAATCATGTAAAATGAAGTAGTCTTACCCGCACCGTTCGGCCCTAAGAGTCCTACAACTTCACCGGGGTTAACATTTATGCTTACTCCGCCGACTACGAGACGATTATTATAACTTTTCCGCAAATCTGAAGCTGTTAGACCTGTCATTTTTTGCGAGTACTCCTTTTAGGTTTATTATCTTGTTTGGGTGCGGGTTTAGGTGAGTTTTTGCGTTCACGTGTTAAATCTATAGTAATTTCTGCTCGTTCTGTGCTTTCTACACCTTCTGAATTTTTCCTGACTCCTCCTAGAGCCTCGACTCTATTCTGATCAGGGAAGTATACGATCGAGTCAGATTTCAGAGTCCGCCCGCCCTGTACTGCTGTAACATGTCCATTTACAACGACACTCCCGCGAGTCAGTGAATAAACTGCGCTGTCTCCCTTGAGATTTACTGCGTCGCCCCTTGCCTTAGGTTTGCCGCGAATCCATACGCCTTTTTTCGCTGTCATCTCGAATAAATCACCGTTTCTGATTATGCCCTCGACTGTTTCAGCTCCGAACGAAAAGCCTTTAGA
>CAJOEQ010000146.1:6049-9661 GCA_905233515.1 uncultured Synergistales bacterium | reverse complement strand
TGCTTGTCCGTTGCGCTCGGTGAAGATATGCCGCCGAATCCCGTTAAAGTCAATCTATCTGCGTCAAGATGTATAGTGCCGTAACCGCCTTTTACCCCGTTAAGAAATTTACAAGTCGGAGTCTCTGCAAAAGTTAATAATAACTTCCCAGCGTTTAAATCTATTTTGCTTCCGTCCCATTTGCCGGCTGCGATTATGCCTTTATCAAAATTTACTTCCCGGCGTTCAGTATTTCCTGTTGCTGTAGGAGCTTTCACGTTGAATTCTCCCGCAGTAATTGCTACGTTGCCGTCTGCTAGAAAATCGCCCGTGTAAGCGTCAAATCTCATTCTATTAGCTGATAAAGTTGCCTTGTCAGGAAGTGCCGCAGAATCAAGAGCTAATGCAGGAGTAATACTTAAACAAGCAAGCAAGGCCAAGCAAGTAATAAAAATTTTTTTCATGTATTCGTCTCCTTTCGTGTAAATATTTTTATGAATGAGCAAATTATATTACATATTTTAATGCTAGTGATATTATTTGATTGAAGACAGATAAATAAATATGACAAGGAAAAAATAAAAGCCGGACAGCTCACACCATCCGGCAAAAAAATTTTAATTCTTCTCTAAATCATCAGCTAAAATCTTAGTTAATGCAGGATCAAACGATAAAGAGACTCTTTCACCCTCAGCCCAGATCTTTTTAACGTCGGGATTATCAATCTGAACTAGCACATTCCCTAAATCCGTATGTACCCATGTCTCTACGCTGTTACCGAGATAAATATTTGCACTAACGACTCCATCTTCAACGCCCGCGCCAGGTTCATTTATAGATAAAGACTCAGGACGTGCCATTATTAAAGCCTTATCGCCTGACTTCAAAGTTTTATTCCAACGGGGAGCACTGAAATTTTTGCCCTTTATCTCAACATGGCAGGAATCATCAACGCCCTTGACTTCACACGGGAAGAAAGCAACTTTTCCAACAAAGCCGGCAACAAAAGTATTTACGGGATCTCTATAAATATCGCTCGGAGTTCCCCTTTGTTCGATTAAACCGCTCTTCATTACTATAATGCTGTCTGATAAGCTCATAGCCTCGACTCTATCATGAGTAACGTACATTGCTGTGATTCCTAGAGATTTTTGCAGGCGGCGAATTTCGACTCTCATTTGCTCACGTAAAAGCGCGTCAAGATTCGATAAAGGCTCATCAAGCAATAACACTGAAGGCTCAACTATAAGACTTCTTGCGAGTGCGACTCTTTGCTGCTGACCTCCTGAGAGTCTCGACGGCGGACGTAAACCCATTTGACCGAGTCCCACCATTTCGAGAAATTTTTGTACTTTCTCGTCGCGTTCTTTGGCTGGGACTTTGCGCAAGTTTAAACCGTAAGCTACATTTTGAGAGACGTTCATATGCGGGAATAGTCCATAACTCTGAAATACCATAGCTGTATCTCGTTTATTAGGCGGCATATTAGTAACGTCAACATCACCGATCATAATTTTACCTGAAGTGGGCTGCTCAAAGCCTGATAACATTCGCAAAATTGTTGACTTCCCGCAGCCTGATGGCCCTAAAAGCGTTACAAGTTCCCCCGGCTCAAGTTTGAAGGAGACTCCCCCGACTGCTGCGACGTTTTGTTTTGTCTGAGGATCCCAGAATATTTTTTTTATGTTCTCAAGAGTTACTGACTTGGAATTCTTATTTGCCAATTTTATTTTCTCTCCTTTCATGTTCGCAAAAATTTTCTATCGTGAATGCGAAATTAACGAACGCTAAATATTTTTCACGCGCAAATCTCATCACGTTACATTTTTCATTAAATTAGAATTCTCACGCACTAATAATCTCATAATCCCGAACGCTCCGAATACTATAATTATTAACACTGTCGATAAAACGCTCGCGAGTCCAAATCTCAAATTTTCCGAGAAATTATATATCAAGACCGTTATATGATACCAGCGCGCAGAAATCAAGAAAATTACTGCACTTACAGCCGTCATTGAACGCACAAAAGTATATGACAAACTTGACAAGAAAGCCGGCCTCACTAATGGCAAAACTATAGTCCTGAAAACTGTAGCTTGATCTGCTCCCAAGTCCGTAGCTGCCTCTTCGATTGACGCGTCAATTTGCCGTAATGACGCTATACCGCCTTCAATTCCGACTGGTAACTCTCGAATGACATAATTTATAACGATAATTGCCGCAGTTCCCACTAAAATAATAGGCGCGTGATTAAATGCAAGTAAATAGCTTATGCCTAAAAGAGTCCCCGGCAATGCAAAAGGAGTCATTAATAACATCTCGAGAATTCTTTTACCGTGAAATTTGCGCCTGACTATTAATAAAGCAGCTATCATCGCTATAATTCCCGCAATCGGTGTAGCAACGGCAGCAAGTGTTACTGTGTCAAATAATGCAGTAGTTGAGCGCGTAATTGCTTCCGTGATATTTTCTAGGCTGAATGTGTAATCAATTCCCCAGTTTTTAACAAAGCAGCCCGCGAAAATTGTACCGTAAAGCATGATCAAGAAAATTATTATCGCGAAAATTATTCCCGTCAAAATCCGCCTTACAATCGGAGTCGTTAATTCAGTGATTCGGCCTGAAGGTTTGCCGGTTACTGTAACATATGAACGCTTTGACACCCAGAATCTTTGAACGAGAAAAGCCGTTAAAGTCGGCAGCAATAACAAAATTGACAACGCCGCCCCGTGTCCTAGTCTTAGCATTCCAGTTACTTCGATATAGGACTCAAGCGATAAAACTTTCAAATCTCCTGCTAATAATAACGGGTTCGCAAAATCTGCTAGTGAAGTAGTAAACACTAACAGCCACGCGCTTAATAAGCCCGGTACTGAAAGCGGAAGAGTTATAGATGTAAAAGTTTTGAGTCTTCCTGCTGATAAATTTAACGAGGCCTCTTCAAACGTTGAGTCAATTGCCTGCAAAACTCCCGTCAAAGTCAAGAAAGCAATCGGAAACATTCCCATCGTCTGAACTAAAACAAGTCCCGGCAGTCCGTAAATTGAGAAGTCAAGCCCTATAACTCTCAGCCAGCGCGTTATTAATCCATTATTGCCGAATAATAATATAATTGACAGAGTCAGAGAGAACGGCGGCGAAATAACAGGCAATACTCCCATTGTAGAAATTAATTTTTTGCACGGCGCATTAGTCCTCGTTACTACAAATGCAAATAAGAAGCCTACTAAAGTCGAAAATGTTGCAGTCCAGCAGCCTAATTTCAGACTCCCCCATAAAGCTGACATGTAACCTTCTGAGTTTAATATACTTTTCCAGACTGAGAGCGAAAATTTGCCATTTTCCAAGAATGAAAGTCTCAACGCCTCAAATAACGGATAAGCTACAAATGTCAATGTCATCAAGAAAAGCCCTGACAATGCAAAACCTACAATCGGATCACGACTCATCATTAACTGCCAGATAACAACAGCAAATAAGATAAATGCTCCTAAAAATAAAGTGTTAAGCATTCTCATAAAATTTTGCTCGGAGTCAGTGTTAAACGCAAATATTAACGCGCCTTCTATATCATGAGTCTTCAAATTCACAGCCGGTGCGAAAAATATAGCCTGTTCTGACTTATCGCCG
>CAJOEQ010000146.1:0-5926 GCA_905233515.1 uncultured Synergistales bacterium | reverse complement strand
TTTTCGCCGGGCATGGGAATCGAGTCAACATATGCTATTCTGTAATTATTAGCGTCTTCTGCCAAACGTTTAAGCCATTCATCAATATTTTCAGGCTCTGAAGGGAATCCGGCTGAAACTGTCTCAACTGTTCGAGATTGTGAGTCCCTTGCCTGCTTTAAAAACTCATCGCGAACACTCGTATAAATCCAGAATCCGACTAACACGACAAATAATATAGTCAGACAAAAATTTATAACTCGTTTATTCAAGTTCTCTTACCTCCTTTACATGAATACATAAAAAGCCCCTCGCATGAAAGCAAGAGGCATTAATTCACAATAATTATTTTTCCGGAGCTGTCGAAATTTCTTTATTCCAGCGTTCTAAGAGTCTTTCTTTATTGGCTGCGTCCCACTGGTCATCTTGATTTACAAGATTCATGCTGTCAAGTGAGAAGCCCGTATTTGTCGGAGTAGCTAATTTTGAAAGCGGGATAACGTACCAGCGAGCTATTATATCCATAGCCTTTTGACCGAGTACCCAGTCATATAATTTTTTAGCGTTCAAAGCATCGGGGCCGCCCTTCAAAATCGACATTGAAGCAGTCTCGAATCCTGTACCGTCTGAAGGTATAGTAATCTCAATTTTTGCGCCTTCACGCTGTAATTTAATTTGATCGTGTAAATAACCGATTGCTATGGGAATTTCTCCGAGTGCGCAGGATTTGCCCGGTGCTGAACCTGAGCGGGTGAACTGCTCAACAGATTTTGCTAAATCCTTGAAATATGCAAATGCCTTGTCCTCATCGCCATTAAATATTCTTATAACAGTCGTAATCATGTTATAGGCAGTCCCTGAAGTGCTAGGATGGGCGACTCTGACTTTTTTAGCGTATTCGGGTTTGATTAAATCTGCCCAGCTCTTAGGCATTGTGAGTCCTAACTCTTTAGCGCGTTCTGTGTTCATGCAAAAAGCTATCGGCCCGACATAAAGCCCAGTCCAGTAATTTTCAGGGTCTCTATATCTTGACGGAATGCTCGCAGCTACTCTTGAACGGTAAGGAGTAGAAAGTCCGCGTAATTTTGCCTCAATGTGTTGAGTCCCGACTCCTCCTACCCATATACTTGCCTGCGGGTTAGCGCGTTCTGCCTCGAGTCTTGCTATTGCCTCACCGCCTGAAAGCCTGACCCATTCGACTTTGATTCCCGTTTCCTTCTCGAATTCGTCAAATAGTGCCTTAGCAAGCGGTTCTTCCATAGTTGTATAAGCCTTCACGACTTCAGCAGCAAATGCCGACGAAGCAAAAAGCACTACACAAACAAGAGCGAATACAAATTTTTTCATGTCCGTAAATCCTCCTGAACTATAAAAATTTTTTTTGAACGTGAAAATATTTTAATCTGTCAGGAAAATTTAATAAATAGTAATTTGTCTCATATTTTCAGCAAATCACAGTACCAGCGAGTCATTTTTTCAGCTTGAGCCTTTATGTCAAATCCGAATTTTTTAGCTGACTCGCTCATGTCCCGCCGTTCGTGCCCGTTTGAGATTCTTAATGCTTCCCGCGCCCATTCACGGGGAGACTCTTTCAGCGAAAAGAATCTAAATGAGTCGCAAAATTTTGTCTCACTCGTAACCGTATCAGCACAAAGCACAGGCAGCCCCGCAACTTGAGTCTCACTTCCTACAACTGGTAAGCCCTCATAAAGACTCGGCAATATAAACACGTCCATTGCTTGATAATAATCTTGCATGTTATGAACACTTCCGAGGAAAATAACGCACTCATTCAGGCCAAGTGAATTAACTTTTCCGCGAATATTATTCATTAACGGCCCATCGCCGGCAAGCATTAACACCGAGTCGGGCTTTATCTTGTGAAGTTCGTTAAATATATCAATCAAGAAAGAATGATTTTTTTGCGTCATGAATCGCCCCGAATGTCCGACTACAAATTTATTATAAATATTTAAATCTTTACGGACTGACTCGCGCTTGAGTGAATCATATGCAAATTTTGATGTCTCTATTGCGTTCGGCCAAACTGTAAAATTTGCTTTCTTGCCGAATATCCATTCACCCGCAAATTTTGAACACGCGCATAAATGAGTCGGATAAACTTTTGAGAATGGCCGTAAAGTATATTTCATGATGTTGCGCAAAAATTCGCCTCGTCCGGCTGTGCTGTGATTATGAGCGACTCTTATAGGGACTCCGGCATTTTTCGCAGCCATTAACGGAAATACTGACAGTGTATTTATATGTGAGTAAACTATTTTATATTGATTTTCACGGAAAATTTTGCGTAATTCTCTCTGATATGAAAATTGCTTTTGATACGGAGGGACTGTTATAATTCTTCCACCTAAATTTTTTATCTCGTCTTGTATATTAGTCTCTGAATCCTCATCTATAATAAAATCATATTGAATTCTAGTTCTGTCTATATTTCTATAATAATTCATGACGACGGACTCGACTCCGCCATTTCTCATTTTGCCGATTACATGCGCGATTCTGGTAGGGTTATAATTATGGCTGTTGGCTGTTGGCTGTTGGCTGAGGGTAGCAAATTTATTTGTCATTGTCAAGCGTCCTTTCTCGTAAAAAATTATCCCTCCCATTTGAACGAGAGGGATTCATTCAATCATCAAATTATTTCGTGATTGTTTCTCTTGAGTCTCTTGCTTTCTGTAGAATTTCTTCACGGTCAAGAGTCGGGAATTCCCCGTTTTTGTAGAGCCATTTGCCGTTAATCATAGTTCCTGCGACATCTGCCGAGCTCCCAGCATAAACTATATAGGCCGCTAAATTTTCAGGATTGACTCCGATATAATGAGGCTTATCAAGATTAACGAGTACTAAATCAGCGTACCATCCTTCACGAATCATTCCTTTTTGAGAGAAACCGAACGCCCGCGCGCCCTCATATGTTGCCATTCTCAACACGTCAACAGCAGGAACACAAACAGGATCGCGGTTTACTCCTTTGTGCAGTAATGCAGCTCCCACATGTCGAGCCGGTTATTACTTGATGCCCCGTCAGTTCCTAAAGCTACTGGGAAGTCTCTATCAAGCCACTTAGAAAGAGGCATTACTCCGCTGCCAAGTTTTAAATTACTGCACGGGTTATGAATCAGCGTGATATTATTTGAGTCTAAATTTATTTCAGGATCTAAATATACAGCATGAGCAAGATTTAAATACGGCACGTCAATTAAACCGGACTCATTTAAATAATTTTCCGGAGTCATTCCTAAATTTTCAAGTTCTCCGAGCGTCTCTAAAAAATGAAAGTGAACACCGAGTCCGTGAGATTTTGCCGAGCTGCTAATTAACTTCATTGACTCAAGCGGCACAGTATAAGGAGCATGCGGGCCAAGCTGTACAGTTATTAAACCTTCTCGGCCATGATATTTTTCTGCGAGTTCGATATTATTTTGCAATGAGCGTTCAATTTTGCCGGGCTCGCCTGCTGTGATTCCTCGACACAAAGCCGCACGAATTCCCGCACCTAAAGCAGCATCGGCCACTCTGTCCATCTCGAAATACATATCAGCAAAACATGTTGTACCAGTCTCTAACATTTCGAGAATTGCCGACAATGTCCCCCAGTAAATATAATCAGGCGTTAATTTGTCTTCAACGGGCCAAATTTTATTTTGCAGCCATTCCATTAACGGGGCTTCTTCACCGAGTCCGCGTAATAAAATCATCGCCGCATGTGTATGAGCGTTCACAAATCCGGGAATTACAGCCATTCGCCCATGACCTGAAATAATTTTATCTGCGCTCGGAGGTGTCTTTGAGGAGTCAATAATTTCTGCGATTCTCCCCTTAGATACAAGCATGTGAACTCGTTCGGCTTTAGTCCGTGATCCGTCGAGAATTAATACATCTTTAAATAGTGTAGCCATTTCTTAAAATCTTACTCCTTTATGTAGGGCTCTAAAAATTTCATCCATTTGAGAATCCCCGTGCCGTTCATGTGAACCCCGTCAACTGTGTAGCGTTCGGGCATGTTGTCATTCTCAGCAAAAAATTTGTGAACGTCTAATAATTTACAGTCTAAATCTTTTGCTATTTCCGGCAAAAGTTCATTTACTGAATTAATTATATTGTTTGGCCGTCTTGTTTCAAATTTGCCGTTATTCACGACTGGTAAGAGAGTCTCAAGATAAATTTTTGTGTCAGGCGAACCTGCTTTTACGCGCTCTATAATTTTCCTGATATTTGCGGCAATCTCAACCGGAGCTACTTTGTAAGCTATATCATTGATTCCGATATTAATAAATAATTTTGCGGGCTGTCTTGATATAATCTCGTCTAACCTGTTAAGAACTCCCGTTGTTGTGTCGCCTGCTATACCGCGATTTATTATATTAAGAGCCGGGAAGATCTCGCTGAATTGTATATAATCCGTTAAGCTGTCACCTAAAAAAATAATCTCATTGTCATATTTCGGCATTGATTCAAAAATACTAGTTTTTATCATGTAATAGGGCTCATTAATGAGAGTGCTTGCTGTTCTCCGAGTCCCGAATCTCGCATTTAAAGGCGCATAAAATTTGAACGTAAAGACACCCGATAATAACGCAATAATAATAATTAATATCAGAGTCCTAAAAAATTTCATGCTTTATTCCTGCCAGCCCTTCATGTATTCGATTTGCTCGTCAGTCATTGAGTCAATATTTACTCCCAGTGCTGCGAGTTTAGACTCCATTACTGCCCTGTCAGTCTCAGCAGGTACAGGATATAAACCGGGCTTTAATTTATGAGTGAAAATGTGAAGAGCTGACTCAAGCTGTAAAGAAAAACTTAAATCCATTATTTCAATCGGGTGGCCGTCTGCACATGCTAAATTTGTGAGTCTTCCTTCACCGAGCAAATTAATTCTCCGGCCGTCTCGCATTATGTAAGTGTCAATATTGTCGCGTAATTTTTCTACATGATCCGACAAAGCATTTAAATCGGGCTTGCTGATTTCCACGTCAAAATGTCCTGCATTACCAAGAACGACTCCGCTTTTCATGCGTTCTATATGTTCACGCCTGATAACGTGAATATTTCCTGTTAAAGTCAAGAAAATATCTCCGAGCGGTGCAGCTTCTTCCATGCTCATGACTCTAAATCCATCCATAAGGGCTTCACAGGCTTTGTGAGGGTCGACTTCAGTAATAATAACGTGAGCTCCATTACCAGCCGCACGCATTGCAGCACCTCGACCGCACCAGCCATAACCGGCAATTACTACAGTTTTCCCGGCGACTATCATATTTGTAGTACGTATAAAGCCGTCCCATACTGATTGGCCAGTCCCGTAACGATTATCAAATAAATATTTGCTCAAAGCGTCATTTACATCAATCATCGGAAATTTTAAAACGCCCTGCGAATTCATAGCGCGCAATCTCTTAACACCTGAAGTAGTCTCTTCTGAACCGCCTAAAATATTCGGGATTAAGTCCTGAAATTCTTTGTGAATCGTAGCAACAACATCCGCGCCGTCATCGATTATTACATTAGGTTTATAGCTCAAAACTTTACGAACATAATTAAAATATTCGTCCGTAGTCATGCCCCTATGTGAATAAACGTGAACGCCGTTTTTAGCAAGTGCCGCGCAAATCTCATCTTGAGTAGAAAGGGGATTACTTCCACAAGCTGCGACAGTTGCACCTAATTTTGTGAGAGTGATTAATAAATTCGCCGTCTTGGCCTCTAAATGCAGACATGCCGCAATAGTTGCTCCCTTGAATGGCTGAGAGTCTTTATACTTGTTATATAAAAATTGTAATGACGGCATATACTGCCAAGCCCAGTTAATTTTATTCTGACCTCGTTCTGATAATGATAAATCTTTAACTTGATAATCTGCCATAAAAATTTAAGCCTCCTGATTTAATTTATTCTATTATATAATTAATTCGCTTGTATATTG
>CAJOEQ010000145.1 GCA_905233515.1 uncultured Synergistales bacterium | reverse complement strand
TTATAGCACACAAAAAAAACTCCCCTGCTTTCACACAAGGGAGCTTAAAATTTTATAATTTTATTTTACTCTTAACTATTCGGGCTGTGATTGCTCATTCACGCTATTTTCTTTATCGATAATAGCTTTTATCTCGTCATTTGAGATAACTTCTTTGTCCTGTAAAACTTGAGCGGCCTCGTGTAAAACTTTCTCATGTTCACGCAAAATTGATAAAGCCTTCTCTTGAGCCTCACTGACAAATCTTTTAATCTCGCTGTCAATTATATTAAACGTTCCTTCTCCTATATCTTCACGGTTTTGAGCTGCACCGTTTAAATACATCATTGAAGGCGCGGCATATCTCACAGGCCCTAAAGCCTCAGACATTCCAAATTCAGTTACCATTCTGCGGGCTAATTCTGTAGCTCGTTCTAAATCATTTGATGCACCTGTTGAGCCTTCACTGAACACTAATAATTCAGCTGCACGGCCTCCCAGCATTACCGCCATTTTTGTTTTGAGTTCGCCCTCAGTTACTAAATATTGATCTTCTGTAGGCATTTGCATTGTGTAGCCTAAAGCACCTTTAGTAGTCGGAATTATGCTCACTTTATGAACAGGATCAGACCCGGGCAAATAACAAGCAACTAAAGCATGACCGGTTTCATGATAGGCCACTTTTTTACGGATTTCAGGAGTTAAAGGCGTTTTTCGTTGAAGACCTGCTACAACGCGTTCAATTGCTAAGTCAAAATCATTCATAGTAACTTTTTCGGCCTTATGTCTAGCAGCAAGCAAACTAGCTTCATTAGCAATATTTGCTAAATCTGCACCGCTAAAACCTGGCGTAACTTTTGCAATAGATCTTAAATCAATCTCAGGAGCAAGCGGCAATTTTTTCGTGTGAATCTTTAAAATCTCTTCGCGGCCTTCTTCAGTCGGCAAAACGACTTGAATCTGCCTGTCAAATCTTCCCGGACGTAATAAAGCCTGATCTAAAATTTCCGGCCTGTTAGTAGCTCCCATTATGACAACGCCGTTATTGTCTTCGAAACCGTCCATTTCTGCGAGTAATTGATTTAACGTGTTTTCTTGCTCTGAGTTGCTGTTAAAATTCCGCATTCTTGATTGTCCTATAGCGTCAATTTCGTCAACAAATATAATGCAAGGAGCTTTTTTCTTGGCCTGATCGAATAAATCACGGACTCTAGCAGCACCGACTCCGACAAACATTTCGACAAAACTTGAGCCGGTTATAAAGAAAAATGGTACTCCGGCCTCACCTGCTGTAGCTTTTGCAAGTAAAGTTTTACCAGTTCCAGGAGGGCCGACAAGCAAGACACCACGCGGCAATTTCGCGCCAAATTTATCAAATCTAGCAGGTTCCTTCAGGAATTCTATAATTTCGCGTAATTCGATTTCAGCCTCACCTGCTCCGCCAATATCGCTGAAGTGTACGCCGGTCATTTCGCCCTGTAGTTCTTTAGCTCGTGAACGACCAAACGAGAAAATACCGCCGCCGCTCCCGTGCATATTCCTGAAAATGAAATACCAGATTATAATTAATGGCAGCATAGGGAGCATTATTCCCATGAATAAATCAATTAAGCCGTCTCGTTTAGCTACACCGCCGAATTTAATATCACTGCTTGCGAGTCTCTCAATTAAAAAGGGGTCTTGTAATTTCACAACGCTTTTAAAATTGCCGTTATTAGCACCGGGTAAAAGTTTTTTATTGTGTAAGATTTTGCCGTCGATTATCTGCATTTTACGAGGCTCTTTATCTGGGCTTTCTGACTCTTTGAGAGTGTAACTTATACGAGACTCTGAAATATCAACGTTTTCAATATCATTTTTTGCTAAATCAGCAAGAAATTCACTGTAGGGGACTTCTGTTTTGCTCTCACTATAGGGCTTGTAGACATATTCAGCAAAAAGCCAAGCCACTATTAAAGCTATAAGAAAATACCATAACGAAAATTTTTGTCCTTTGTTCATAATTTACTCCTATAAAAATTTATTATTTCCTGAATAAAGCCCGGCCGCTCAAATTCCGCCGAGTTCTATCTGTTAATTTGTCAAATTCCTGTGATATTGCCTCCCGTTCTGACTCGTTTACTGGCATTGAGTCAAGAAAATTATTTACTTGATCTAATAAATCATTAATTTCTCTCTCACTGGGCGGGACTGTTCGGCCTATATTTCTAAGGCTCATGACTGCTAAATCTGCAACTAATAAAGCTAAATCATGAAAATTTATATCTTGATTAAATTCTTGAGAGTTATTATTAATTTTTTCGCGCTTGATTCTCGTAGCAAATAAAAGAAAGCCAATCCCTAAAGCAAGCCACGCCGCCCCCGCCGGGATTTTATCTATATAAAACATGTAACCGGCAAATATGCTCAAGATAAAACCGGCGCAAAATAAGACCCATCGCAAGAAATTATCTAGACTCATTTATGAAAATCTCCTGTAATTTCCGTGAAGCTGAATCTAAATCATCATTCACGACTATATAATCATATTTATTTGCAAGTTCTAATTCTTTTGCGGCATTTGCAAGCCTTATATTTAAATCGTGCTGAGTCTCTGTATTGCGATTAATTAAGCGTCTTGATAACTCTTCAATACTGGGAGGCGCAATAAATATTAATATAGAGTCATTCATTTTTTCGCGGACTTGTAACGCGCCTTGTACGTCAATTTCAAGCAAGACATTTTTCCCTGATTCTAATTCTTGAATAACATCAGATTTTAGAGTCCCGTAATAATTCTCATGAACTCGTGCATATTCAAGAAATAAATTATTATTAATGCCCTGTTCGAACTCATCACGAGAAATAAATCTATATTCTACGCCGTTTGTCTCACCTTCTCGTGGCTCCCTAGTAGTACACGAAATCGAATATACAAGATTGCTAAAATTTTTCAGCGCGTTTTCTCGTAAAGTTCCCTTGCCTACACCTGAAGGCCCAGACAAGATAAATAATTTCCCAGTCATTTTATTTACTCTATATTCTGTAACTGCTCTCTGATTTTCTCTACACATGATTTGCCCTCTACAACGTCCCACCTGAAAATTGCATCATTGACTTTTGCGCCCATTGTGTTAATTTCTCTGTTCATTTCCTGAACTAAGAAATCTAATTTTTTCCCGTTTGACTCGTTTGAGTTCATTATTTGCGAAAATTTTCCTATGTGAGCATTCATGCGGGTTAACTCTTCTGTAACGTCCCACCTGTCAGACATTAAAGAAACTTCCTGCGCGATTCTTGACTCGTCGATTTCTAATTTATAATGTTCCATGACATTTTGAATGCGGGATCTAAGTGATTCTATAGCGTCATTAATTGCAATTTGCCAGCGTTCCTTAAGCCTCTTGACGATTTCAGAGAGATTATTTATTTCCTGTTGAACTTGCTTAAATAATTTTTCGCCCTCAGAAATTTTCATGCTTTTAAGAGAATCACAAGCCTTTAATACTAAATTGTCCCATAGAGCAAAATCTTCTAATGAGCTTTCACAAGCTGTATTATCAACAACGCCGGGAATTAGCAAAAATTGTGTCAAATCTCTAGGAATGTCTATATTATTTTCTCGTGAAATTTTGCAGACCTGATTATAAATATTTATT
>CAJOEQ010000144.1 GCA_905233515.1 uncultured Synergistales bacterium | reverse complement strand
TTCACTTTCACGAGAACCCGAATCCTAATTGTCCGGTCGGGAAGAATATTCATTTTGCATTAGATGACTCTTTACATGAAATTCAATTTGCAATGGAGGGAAAATTACGCTCGTTCACTGTTAAAGATATTGCGGGAAAAATAAAATCCCCCTCACATTAAAGCGAAGGGGCAAATTTTTATCACTAAATCATGAAAGCACGCTTAAATCTCCGGTCTCTCTGAATAATTTATTGCACTTCACGAGAATTGCGAGTCTGTTAGCTCTTATTTTCTCGTCCTTGTCCATTACCATAACTTTTTCAAAGAAGGCTGCTACAACCGGCGATAATTCCGCTAATAATTGAGTCAGAGTCTCCCAGTCATAAGAATCTAACGCGCTTTTAACGCTGGGCTCGAGTCTCATTACTTCCCTGTATAAATCCTGCTCTTCTCTGACTGTCATTAATGACTCGTCAGGGCTTGAGTCCGTCATACCGGGGGCGTTTTTCTGTAGAATATTTTTGACTCTCACTGCAGAACTTACTAACTCAGTGAACCACTCATTAGATTTTACGTTATTTAACGTCTCAATTAGCTTTAAAGCCTGATAGGGGACTTCACCAGCTACAGAGAGGCCAAGCGTTACAAGTGAATAATCAAAGCCGCGTTCACGTAATTGAACGTGTAATCTCTGCTGAATGAAATCTAAAATTTTCGCGCAAGTCTCATCATCAACGCTGTTAATTTTGCATGACTCTTTTACTGCGTCGGACATGTTGAAATTATATTTTCCTGCAAATAAGATTTCATTTATACACCTTGCGGCGCGTCTCAATGCGTAGGGATCTTGTGAGCCGGTCGGTTCGAGTCCCACTTTATGGCAAGCTGTAATAATATGAACTCTTTCAGCGAGTCCGAGTACTGCTCCTACGCTGTCAGTCGGAGTTTTGTCCGTTGCTGTCTGAGGCAAATACTGCTCGTGAATTGCTAAGGCGACTCGGGGATCTTCACCGCTTGATTTTGCATATTCGCGTCCCATAATGCCTTGTAATTCCGGGAATTCAAATACCATGCTTGTAACTAAATCAGCTTTTGACAAGTAAGCAGCCCTATCAACAAGTGAGGCTATATTTTGCATGTTATATTTTTCACAGAACCAGAGAGCTAATTTTCTTGTGAGCATGACTTTATCGTAAACGCTGCCGAGTTTTTCCTGATAAGTTACACTCTTTAATCTCTCAACATATGAAGCAAGCGGGATATTTCTATCTTCTTCCCAGAAAAATGCTGCGTCTTCGAGTCTTGCGCGTAAAACTCTCTCATTTCCTTCACGAATTATGCTAATATCAGGCACGTGATTATTACTTACTCCGACAAAATAATTTGCGAGCTTCCCGTTTTTGTCCTTATTCCTGACCGCTAAATATTTCTGATTCTTCTTCATTGAAGTAGTTAATACTTCTTCGGGAATCTCAAGATAACGCTTATCAAATGAGCCGGCGAAAGGTACAGGAAATTCAACGAGATATAAATTTTCTTCGAGAATCTTTGCGTCCATCTCGACTTCTAAATTTCCGTCAAAATCCTTCTGTAGATTGGCGATCGCGCTTTTCATTTTCTGGAGTCGTTTTTCCTGATCAAGAATCACGTTATTATCATATAGCAAGTCCATAAATTCAGCGGCGTTATTTACTGTGATTGCCTTCTTACCCATAAATCTATGTCCACTAGTCAAGCGGCCTGATACGACATTGCCATATTTGAACGGGATTATTTTTTCGTCAGCAAGTGCAAGAATCCAGCGTATTGGCCTCGCAAATCTCACGCCCGAATTGTCCCAGTACATACTTTTAGGGAATGTGAGTCCCGAAATAAGCGACTCAAAAATATTAGGCAATACATCAAGAGTGCTGCGGCTTTCTTGTTTTACTTCTGCAGCGACGTATTTAATGCCGTTTACTTCCATTTCGCGCAAGTCATTTATATCAACTCCGCGATTTTTTGCGAAACCTATAGCGGCGCGGGTCGGTTGTCCGTTTTCGTCATATGCTGCTGTGAGGGGCGGCCCCTTCAACATTTCAACGAGTGCGCTTTGTATATCACTCACATTTGAAAGCATTAATACAAGCCTTCTCGGAGTCGCATATGTCTTAACGTCTTTAAATTCTATACGATTTGATTTAAATAATTCTTCTGCTTTTGTCTTAAGAGATTCTAAAGCGTCGGGAATAAATCTTGAGGGAATTTCTTCTGTTCCTATTTCTAGCAAAACATTTTTAATCGGCATATAAAATATCTCTCCTTTACTGTTCGTCAAAAAATGTCCCTGTT
This sequence comes from uncultured Synergistales bacterium, assembly GCA_905233515.1. Taxonomy (GTDB): domain Bacteria; phylum Synergistota; class Synergistia; order Synergistales; family Aminobacteriaceae; genus JAFUXM01. The sequence continues at coordinate 1,343 of CAJOEQ010000144.1, read as the reverse complement.
GAGTTCGTGAATTTATCCATTAATGGGAAGTTCATTTTTTCGCGCTGTTTTCTGTAGGCCTCGGCACATCTACAAGCAAGAGCGCGGACTCTTGATATATAACTTGTTCGTTCTGTAACACTGATTGCGTTTCTTGCGTCAAGTAAATTAAAAGTGTGAGAACTCTTCAACACGTAATCATAAGCAGGCAGCACAAAACCTTTATCGAGAATTCGCCCGGCCTCAGCTTCATACATGTTAAATAACTGAAATAACATATCAGTATTTGCGACCTCAAAATTATAGTGTGAGTGTTCAATTTCGCCCTGTAAATGAACATCGCCGTATTTCACGCTGTTAGACCAGTTTAAATCATAGACGCTGTTTACTTTCTGAACGTACATTGCGATTCTTTCGATTCCATATGTTAATTCAGCAGGTACTGACTCCATGTCTAAGCCGCCTAACTGCTGAAAATAAGTAAACTGCGTGATTTCCATTCCGTCAAGCCAAACTTCCCAGCCGAGTCCCCATGCTCCTGTTGATGGATTCTCCCAGTCGTCTTCTACGAATCTAATATCATGTTCGGACGGGTCAATGCCCAGTGATGCAAGACTTTCAATATATAATTCCTGAATATTTGCGGGTGCAGGTTTGATTATTACTTGATACTGATAATAATGCTGTAATCTATTAGGATTTTTGCCGTATCTGCCGTCTGATGGTCTTCGTGAAGGCTCAACGTACGCTACTCTCCACGGCTCAGGGCCAAGTACACGCAATGCTGTTGCAGGGTTCATTGTTCCTGCTCCGACCTCAATATCATACGGCTGCTGAACTACGCAGTCATGTCTTGACCAGAAATTTTCGAGCCTGAAATATATTTCCTGAAAGTTCAAGCTGATTCATGTCTCCTTTCATTATTTGCTTGTTGATGCTAATCTCTGATTGCCGCCTAAGTAGGGCATCGGGTCTACCTTTGTGTCATTCACACGAACCTCAAAGTGCAAGTGATTCGCTGTTGAACGTCCCGTACTGCCGACATAACCGATTATCTGACCCTGCATGATTCTCTGTCCTTCCCTGACCGCAACGCTCGAACAATGCGCGTAGAATGACTGCATACCGCTTCCGTGATCCAACAGCACAAAGTTACCGTAACCCCTGAATCCCATTGTCGAATTATTGCCCGTTCTGGCTACTACTCCTGTATTCGCGGCTCTTATCGGTGTTCCGTTAGGCATGGGAATATCAATGCCCTGATGCATATGCTTGCCTCTCCATTTTCCGAACGGCGACGATACTTTTCCGTCAACAGGCCACATCATTTTTCCGTTGAGCCTGACCATATTGGGTGGAACGTA
>CAJOEQ010000143.1:2130-6760 GCA_905233515.1 uncultured Synergistales bacterium | reverse complement strand
TTCCTATGTTTATTATAAGCGGCCAAGTACGTTATGACACTACAGCGAGATATGCTAAAAAATTGCGCGGTGTAAATTTGCGTGCCTTAGGAGATCAAGAATACGACATAATTAATTCAGTAAAAGCTATGACAAAATACGCCGTAATGATCGAGGATCCCGAAAGAATTAAATACGAACTCGAACGCGCTTATCATTTAGCGACAACAGGAAGACCCGGCCCCGTTTGGCTTGATATTCCCGTAAATTTTCAGGGCGCATATATCGAAACAAATAATCTTGAGAGCTATGACCCTTCAGAAGATGATAAATTGCTGCCTCCTGCTGTCAGTGAAGAAATAATTAATCAAGTCATTCAAGCAATAAAGAGCGCAAAACGTCCTGTTTTATATGCCGGTTATGGTATAAGATTATCGGGCGGCTATGAAATTTTCAGGCAATTAATCGAAAAATTAAATATACCTGTTGTTACATATTGGAACGCAATAGATTTAATAGAGGACTCTCACAGGCTTTACACTGGACGAGGCGGCAGTATGGGCGACAGAGCCGGAAATTTTGCGGTTCAGAATTCTGATTTAGTTCTAGCAATCGGGACTCGTTTATCAATTCGTCAAGTCGGTTATAACTGGGACACGTGGGCAAGGGCAGCAAAAATTATTATGGTAGACATCGATAAAAACGAAATGAACAAGCACACTATACACACGGATTTAAAAATTTGGGCAGATGCAAAAGATTTTATGACTAGATTAAATGCTGCAATAGATAATAAAATTTTTAATGACTCTTTATGGCTTGAGACCTGCTCAAACTGGAAGGAAAATTATCCCGTTGTATTACCTCGTCATTATGAACAGAAAGAACTTGCTAATATATATACATTTATTGATTATCTCAGCAGTAAATTAAATGAAAATAGTTTAACTATAGTGTCATGCGGCGGAGTTCGTATGGTCAGCGGCTCAGTTTATCGCATAAAAAATAATACTAGAATTCTAATTAATAACGCTACAGCAACAATGGGCTATGGACTCCCGGCTTCAATCGGAGCATGCGTAAATTACTTAGAAGGGGGGGGGGCATCAACTGGCGCAAGGAATCAAATAATTTGTCTCGAGGGCGACGGCAGCATAATGATGAACTTGCAAGAACTTCAGACTGTAATAACAAATAAACTTCCTATAAAAATTTTCCTAGTAAACAATCAAGGTTATCACTCAATAAGGCAAACCCAGCGAAATTTATTCAGCAATAATTCACGAGTCGGAATCGGTCCGGAGTCCGGTGATTTGTCATTCCCTGATTTCAGCAAGATTGCGGCGGCATTTGGATATAAATATTTTTGCGCTCATGATAATTCAGAGATGGAAAATTTAGTTGATGAGGTCTTGAAACTTGACGGAGCTGTATTCTGCGAGATTTTCACTGACACTGTGCAGAACTGGGAGCCTAAGAGCAGCGCGAAAAAATTAGAAGATGGGACTCTTGTAAGTCCTCCGCTTGAAGATTTAGCCCCGTTTTTGCCTCGTGAAGAGTTAAAGCGCAATATGTTTATACCGTTAATTGACGAGTAAATTAATTCAGTCCGAGAATCTTTGCGGCGTTATCATGAAAAATTAAATTTTTCTCGGACTCGTTTAAATCGAGTGAGTCAAAATCTTTAACGCATTGAATTTGAGAACTCCACGGCGAGTCAGTCCCGAATAAGACTCGATTCGCCCCGAAAATTTTTATAATTCGCGTGAATTCTTGAGAGTTTAACATTTTGCACTGATCTTGACTCGTGTAAAAATTATCGCCGTTCGGTGTAAATTCTCCCAGTGAGAAAGCAGTATCTATATAAACATTTTCGCGCTCTGCAAAAAACTTTATAGAATCCTCCCAGCATCGCCAGCCTCCCATGTGAGCAAGAATGACTCGGCAATTATTCCCGGCCAAGTCAAGAGATTTAGCGATTCTTTCAGGTAACGCGTTATCATTACCCATAAAGCCAATATCAAAACCGGCATGAATCATCACGAATAAATTAAAATCTCCTGCGAGCCTTAAAATTTTTATAAATCGCTCATTATCGATATTTAGTCCCTGATAGACCGGGTGAATCTTTACGCCTTTAACGCCTGAACTTGATAATCTTGCGAATTCTTGACGGATAAATTTATAATTGCAATCAGGGTGAACAGCCCCGAATGAAAAAATTTTATCGCATTTATTTAATTTTATAGCAGAGTCATTTATTTTGCTGACTTGTTCGGGCTTAGTGGCGACGGGCTGCAACACTGAGGCGAATATTTTAGCATTTGACATTGACTCAATAAGAGACTCAAGCGTCCCATCAGTAAAATATTTTGTGTGGCTGTTACCTGATAATATTTCGAGTGCATGAGCAGCTATTTTATTCGGGAATGTGTGAACGTGAAAATCTATTATATTCATTTAATATTTTCCTAGTAAAAAAATAACGCCCGCCCATAATGAGCAGGCATTAAATATTTAATCATCACCGAGCGCGCTTGACTGTCTGACAGTAACTGTCTTTGTGTAGCATGAGAACGCGTTATCGAGAAATTTTTTATCAGGTTTAGGAGTAATCACGCTTATAACCGGAATAATTATAAATCCTGCTAACATGCAGAACGCTCCGGCATTAATAGGCGATTGAAGCAGCACCGGAAAATCTGAACGCACGAAAATATTTGCGATCATTACTGCACTTGAGAATATAAAATTAACCCAGCAAGCCAGCTTACTGACTCCCTTCCAGTAAAGACTATACATGAAAGGTGCTAAGAATGCCCCGGCCAAAGCTCCCCAAGAAACTCCCATTAATTGAGCTATAAATGTTACATTTGATTTATATTGTATCAATGCGAGAATTACAGAAATTATTATGAATATCACGATTAAGACTCTCATAATAAATAATTGCTTTTTCTCGTCCATTTGCTTAATTATATGTCCCTTCAGTAAATCAAGAGTCAGAGTCGAACTTGACGCAAGCACTAACGATGAAAGAGTCGACATTGAGGCCGATAATACGAGAATTACAACAACTCCGAGTAAAATATCAGGCAGTCCTGACAGCATGACGGGAATAACTGAGTCATAACCTTCAACGGGGACTCCAGCACCGGCGGGATCTAATTGAGAAGTGAACAAACGCCCGAATCCTCCCAGAAAATAGCAGCCTCCAGCAACAACAAGCGCAAATAAAGTCGAAATAATTGTACCTTTTGAAATATCGCTTTCATGTTTAATCGCGTAAAATTTTTGTACCATTTGAGGGAGTCCCCATGTGCCTAAGCTCGTTAAAATTATTACACCTAATAAGTTTATGGGATCGGGGCCGAAGAATGACGCGAAAATTCCCGGAGATTTTGCAAGAGGTGTTACTGCTTTAGGGTCTGCGATTTCTGAAATTCCCGCCAATGCCGCATAAAATCCGCCTTTACTCTCAAGGACTGCATAAACGACGGCAGAAATTCCCAGCAGCATAATTATACCTTGAATGAAATCATTTATAGGGCAATTACATAAATTCCCGTCAAGACAGCCATTATTACAACACATAACGTATAAACTATATTGAATGCCATTCCGAATAAACGGCTCAAGCCATTATATAAACTCGCTGTATAGGGAATCAGGAAAACGAAACAAATTATTGACGCGGCAATTTTTAGAGCATCACTCGTGAATCTCTTACCGAAAAAATCAGGCATTGTAGCACTTGATAAATACTGACTCATTATTCTAGTACGACGGCCAAGGACTGCCCACGCCATTAATGAGCCTATGAATGCATTTCCAAGTCCGACCCATGTAGCAGCTACTCCATAACGCCAGCCGAATTGCCCGGCATATCCCACGAATACAACTGCAGAAAAATAACTAGTTCCATAAGCAAACGCAGAAAGCCACGGCCCGACTGACCTGTCAGCAAGTACGAATCCATTTACATCAACTGAATTTTTACGGCAATATAGGCCGATCCAGAGCATAAGCCCGAAAAATAACACGACTAATAAAAATTTAAGAATCATGATGAATTAATCACTCTTTCTAACAATTTCGCAAAAGATTAATCCTGTTCACTCTTAAAATCAACTATCATAAATGTGCGTAAAATTTTTATTTATGAAATATTTTAGTGATTAAGCGATAATTTTAACGTGGAATGTATAAAAGAGTAAAAAAAATTGGCTCCACAACCAGGACTCGAACCTGGAACCTAATGATTAACAGTCATCCGCGCTGCCGATTGCGCTATTGTGGAACACAACGAAAGAAATTTTACTGTAACATGCTTAATTTGTCAAATTTATTTTTTCGCGCTTATCATAAATTTTTGATATAAATAGCAGCCTAATAATTTTTTATTTAAGTGTGATAATTATTTTATGAGCTATATAAATGGAGGTAATTAATAAATGAGAAATTTATTCGGACTCTCACAGCTTGATTTTTTCAGGGACTCGCTTGACCCTCAAAGCCTTGAGACTCTAAATAAAGCAGTAGAGAGAATCACGAAAACAAAGCAGCGCGGAGGCCGTGTAATGGTAGTTACAGGAAGCGGGCCGAATATTCACGAGGGAGTAACGACTCTTATAGCTGAATTAATACGAGT